>NZ_CP155730.1:300000-404262 GCF_039724765.1 Sagittula stellata E-37
GCTCATCTCCTAAAATAGAACATAACGGGAACAACATCAAGCTGTGTGCCGCATTGCCTTGGTGAGAGAGGCAGAGGGTGGATGGGAAAGATCAGGTCCGAGGCTGCCCGAGAGAAGGTGTCAGGACCTGATCCTGTCCTTCATTCCGGAGTTTCCCGATGACCCATCTTGCCCCTGTTGCGCAGGCGTCCTTGCCCGCGCCCATTGTCCCGTTGGCCGCAAATCCCGCTCCTGCGATCGTTGCTGTTGCCGAAGCGCTGCAGCCCGACCTGGCGCAAGGGCTTCAGATCGACGCGCTGCGCCTGCGCGGCGAGATGGAACATGCCTTTGGCGGTTCCGATGCGACCGGTGCCTGGGACTGGAAGCTCGCCTATGAGGCGGGCGAGGTGGCGCTAATCCTCTTCCTGCGAAAGTTCGGTCGGGCGCTGCTTGCGCGTGCCGGCTCGCCTGCGGCGCTCTTGCCGATCCTCGCCAAGGTGGCAGGCCTCATGCCCACGCACACCCGGCGGTCGGAAGAGATGGAGCGCTTTCAGCAATTCTCGACGCCGCTGCCCATGGGGCTCGCGGCTGTGGCGGCAGCACAGATCACGCCCCGTGATCTTGTCCTGGAGCCGTCTGCCGGGACCGGTCTCCTGGCGATCCTCGCCGAGATCGCCGGCGGCACTCTGGCTCTGAACGAGTTGGCGGACACCCGCGCCGACCTTCTTCGCTTCCTGTTCCCGGGCCGATCGGTCACGGGGTTTGATGCCGCCCAGATCGATGATCATCTCTACGCCTCCTCAAGCCCGAGCGTCATCCTGATGAACCCGCCTTTCTCGGCCCAAGCCAATGTCGATGGTCGGTCGACCGAGGCGACGGCCCGGCATCTGCGCTCGGCCCTCGCGTGTCTGGCCCCCGGCGGACGGCTCGTCGCCATCACCGGAGCCGGTTTCGCGCCGGATGCGCCTGCCTGGGCCGAGACCTTCGGCCGTCTAACCGAGACCGCCCATCTCGTCTTCACCGGCGCGGTGTCGGGCGCGGCTTTCGCCAAACATGGGACCACCTTCGAGACGCGGATTTCTGTCTTCGATAAATGCCGCGGCGGTGAGCCGGGCGGCATCACCGCCGACCTGCGCCATCCCACGTCTAGGGGCGTGGCGCATCTGATGTCTCGGGTCACTGCCGAGGGTCCGCCGCGCCTCGAACTGGATCCAGCTCCTGCTGCGGGGCAGGGCCATTCTTCCCCCTTTCCGGGAAATTCTCACCTCACCATCCGCAAACCGGCCAGCCGATCGCACGCGACCTCTGCAGCCAATCCGGCGAAGCCTGAAACCCAGATTGAGGCCGAGGAACTGGACTACGCTCTCCGCGACGCCGCCGAGGACGAAGATGCCGCACGGCTGTCCGACGCGATTTACGAGACCTTCCGTCTGCAGGCTATCGACATCCCAGACGCCGCATCGCACTCAACCAAGCTTGTGCAATCGGCGGCCATGGCCTCTGTCGCACCTCCGAAACCGAGCTATCGCCCCAAGCTTCCGGCGGCAATCCTGCGCGACGGCCTGCTGTCCGACGCGCAGCTCGAGACCGTCATCTACGCCGGCGAGGCGCATGGCGCGCATCTCACTGGGTCTTGGACCGTGGATGAAACTGGCGACATGGTCTCGACCGCGCCCGACGATGCCGCGGACGCCATCCGCTTCCGTCGCGGCTTCTTCCTCGGCGACGGCACCGAAGCGGGCAAGGGCCGCCAGTCGACTGGGATCCTGCTCGACAACTGGTGCCAAGGCCGCCGCAAGGCGCTCTGGATTTCGAAGAGCGGCAAGCTTCTCGTGGATGCACAGCGCGACTGGTCGGCCCTGGGTCAGGAGCGGCTACTGGTGACGCCGCTCTCGCGCTTCGCCCAAGGCCGCGACTTCCCGCTTTCCGAAGGCATCCTCTTCACCACCTATGCGACGCTGCGCTCAGAAGAGCGCGGGTCCAAGAAATCCCGCGGCGATCAGATCTTGGACTGGCTCGGGGCGGACTTCGACGGAGTGATCCTCTTCGACGAAAGCCATGCCATGGCGAATGCTGCGGGCGGCAAGGGCGAACGCGGCGATACCATCGCCTCGCAGCAGGGCAGGGCGGGGCTCCGACTGCAGCACAGGCTGCCGAATGCCCGCGTGGTCTATGTCTCGGCCACGGGCGCGACGACGGTCCACAACCTCGCTTTTGCTCAGCGTCTCGGTCTCTGGGGCGTGGAGGATTTCCCCTTCCAGACCCGGTCGGAATTCGTGGGAGCGATTGAAGCTGGTGGCGTTGCTGCGATGGAGGTCCTGGCCCGCGACCTCCGGCCGCTCGGCCTCTACACCGCGCGGTCGCTTTCCTATGACGGTGTCGAATAAGAAATGCTGGAACATGCTCTCAGCCCCGAGCAGCGCGGCATTTATGAAGCCTATGCCGGGGCCTTCACCATCATCCACAACAACCTGACCGCGGCGCTGGAGGCGGCGAACAGTTCCGGCGCGGCCGACGGGCCGAGCGGGTCGGGCAAGCTGAACCGCCAGGCCAAGTCCGCTGCGCGGTCAGCCTTCGAGAGCGCCAAACAGCGCTTCTTCGGCCATTTGCTCGCCTCGATTAAGACTCCCACGCTGATTTCCAACATTGAGGCCGATCTGGCTGCGGGCCAAGCTAAACGGAATCGAGATCGACGACGAGGATCTGAACGGCTACCTGATGTATCCCAAGGTCTTCACCGACTACGCCGCCCGGCATGAACAATACGGGCCCGTGCGCACCCTGCCGACGCATACCTTCTTCTACGGCATGGAGCCGGGCGAAGAGATCACCGCCGAGATCGACCCGGGCAAGATCCTGGAGATCCGGATGCAGGCGGTCGGCGAAGCCAACGAGGACGGCGATGCGCGCGTGTTCTTCGAGCTGAACGGCCAGCCCCGGGTGATCCGGGTGCCGAACCGGTCCGCCAAGGCGGCGGTGGCCAAGCGCCCGAAAGCCGAATTGGGCAATGCCGACCATATCGGCGCGCCGATGCCGGGCTCGATCGCGACCGTTGCGGTCAGCGTGGGGCAAAAGGTCAAGCAGGGCGACCTGCTGCTGACCATCGAGGCGATGAAGATGGAAACAGGCCTACATGCCGAGCGTGACGCCACGGTCAAGGCCGTCCACGTCATGCCGGGGGCGCAGATCGACGCCAAGGACCTGCTGGTCGAGCTGGAATGAGGCTGAGGATCAATAACTAACATAATGTTCATTATAGGGTATTTAGTAAGTAACTGTTTTAATTATAAATTTGATACCTCTTGATTGAAGTTCAACCAGTATCGCGTGTGCCGTCGCTCACCGGTTCGGCTGAGCGCACCTTTCTCGACCAGATCCTGCAGATCACGGATTGTGGTTGCGCGTGACGTTCCGGTGATCTTGAGATAGTTGTCGGCGCTGAGGCCGCCTTTGAAACCACTAGGGCCATCTCGAAACATTCGAGCGATGACCTTAGCCTGGCGTTCGTTCAAGTGGTCTCTGTGACGATCGTAGAAGTGTACCTTGCTGATGAAGAAGCCGACGCGGTCGAGTGTTGCCTGTTGGGCCTTCTAGATAACTTCCGCGAACCAGACGAGCCACTCGGTCACTTGAAGCGTTTTTTGATGCTGCTCGAGCTGGTCGTAATATGCCTTGCGCTCCTTCTCGATGGTGAAGGCGAGCGACTTAAGGGTCGGCTGGCCAATGTTCTGCGCCAGCGACTTTTCAGCGAGGGCGCGACCCAAGCGGCCGTTGCCGTCTTCGAATGGGTGGATGCTCTCGAAACAGAGGTGGCCTAGCCCTGCGCGCGTCAGCGCTGGAAGCGGCTTTGCTCCCCCCGGCCCGGTCTTGTTGAACCAATCCGCGTATCGCTCCATCTCAGGCATGACCCGCTCCGAGGGAGGCGCTTCGAAATGGATCGGCGGCCGGTCGAGGCGGCCAGAAACGATTTGCATCGCCTCGGCATGTTGTCGGTAGGCCCCGATGGTTTCCAACCGACGGTCATGGGATAGGAGCATCCGATGCCCGCGAAACAGTGTCTCATGGGTCAGCGTGTCCGCAAAACTGGAACAAACGTCGACCATCATTTCCGCGACGCCCTGACGCGCGGTTTGGCAGGGTAGCTGTCCGGATCGAAGCCTAGATGGCGGCGCAGTGAAGACTGGACACTGAGCCGATCGAGGATTTCACCCGCGATGGCGCTCGTCTGCATCGCTTCCTCGCTGAGCAGTTCGATGCGGAGTTGCTCGCGCTCTGGCCGGCTGACATGATGGACCGCGCCGAGGATTTCTCCGGACGACAGCAGAAACGTCTGCTCGAACGATTCCAGAGCGGAGGCGTCATACCGGAAATCCGGCCGATCGGGCGGCGTCCAGTTCGAAGCCATGAGTTATAGACATTCTTTCTATAGCTCATTTCTGGACCACTTATGAGGTATAGAAGTCAACTCTAATGCTCTAGGGACCTGTGGGACGGGATGACCTTCATACCGACGCGAGGCCTTGAGCTAGGCCTTTTCAAGGTGCGTCAGATCTTGCTGACGCGGTCTGGGGGTCTTCGGATCGACAGGGTTTTGTTCTGGCGGTCGAATGAATGGTTCATAGCGAACGTCCGCCATGGCGCCGTCGAACCAGGCAGGCTGCACGTCGCCATTGTTCCATTGGTACAGGTAGCCAACCAGGTTCTCAGACGTTTTGCAGAGGATGCGCATGATCGGTTCGCCAGTCAGACGGGGCTTCGTGTTCATAATGCGTTCCTCCTAAATGGACCTCGTAACTCGTCAACAATGAGGTCTGAACTTCCTTGTGACGCTCATTAGCGCCACGCTTTCCGCAACTGCAAGGCGAGCTTGCACCTGTGGGCGAAAATCCACCGGCGAAACGCAAGTTGTCTTTTCAGATAGGTACCTTACGGCTCGTTCGGTTCATGCGGCGATGCAGCACAAATGGCAATTTCTTCAAGGATCGCATCAATCTCGCCCCATATGCGTGGTTCCACCTGGCCGCGGATCAGGGCCCATTTACTCAAGACGTCGAGGGGGTCGTGGTCCCGGAGGAGGACACCCAGGCTAGCTGCATCGACTGCCAGAGATGTCCGGGCCTGCCACTGCGTGTTGCGAGTGCGTCGCTCCTCCGCGACTGGGGCGAATACCGGCGACAGTTGCCAGCCTTTGACCGCACGGCGCAAGGCGGCACGCACCACATGTGCTGGCTCAACACCACAAGTCTGCAGCGCTGCTTCCTGTCGTTCGAGTGCGTTGACCCTGATGTCGATCTTCCGGGTTGGACTCTTGGTCGCGGTCGATACGGGAGCTCTCAGGCTGGTATGCTGGTCAGAGCTTTCCGCGGGGACTTGGTGTGGCGCCACGGCACCTTCCGGCACACGCTCCGACTCGTGCCGATCCGCGTCAACGTCAGCGACTGGGGTGCCTGTCTCTTTTTCTGTGACCTGTGCCTCGTCTTCCTTCCCGGGAATCTCGCGGTCACCCTGTTGCAGGGTGGCGGCGTAGGCTGGGTCGGGCCTGGTGATGGTCGGGATCTTCTTGCGCAATCGACTGTCCTCACGCAGCAAGAATGTTGTTGAGGATGTCCGTCGCCTCCTCGAGCGCCTCGACGACATGACGTACATGTGGACGCATCAGGGGATTCGGATCGGCTTGCTTTTCCAGTGCCAAGGCGTGGAGAAGCCCCTTCTGGTCCATCTCCTTGTAAGTGTTCCGTCGCATCATGACGGTCTCAATCACCGGAAAACGGGTGAGCGCTTCTTCAATCAGGGCGGCGTCAGCACGGGTTGTTTTCGGGTCGACCATGTTGAGGACGACGTGGTGGCGCGGAAGGCTGGAGGGGTCGTCAACACGGGATTTCAGCTTCTCAAACCAATCGGCAGTCTGTGTGCCGACATCGAAATCAGACGTTGATAGCATGACGGGCGTTACAATGTGGTCCGCAAGCACCGCGATGCCGTCTGACCATTCAGCACCGACCCCTGCGGTATCGATGAAGATGAAGTCTGCTGTGCCCGCCATGTAGACCTGATCGATCTTATCCTCGACACCCGCCACGCTTTCGACGGTGGCCGAGCAGAGAAGCGGCGAACTCAGCCCACCGGCTGCCGCCCGAGCATGCCAGGCCCCGAGTACTCTCGTGCTGTCCGTGTCGATCAACATCACTCTGCGTCCGGCGGCGATCGCAGCGCTGATCAAGGCGCGCGAAAGCGTCGTTTTTCCACTGCCCTCTTTCCGGGCCATCGCTGCGATCACCACAAGATTTTCGTTGGGCATTCTGATCCTCCGCAAAAATAGTGAAACGCAACAATAATGCCCAAATGTCGCTAAATGCATGAGACGGAGGGGTCAAACAGAAGACGGGATGCCACCCGCGTCTGGCATGCAGCGGGCGGCGTTGTGCGATGATCGTGCGACGTCTGCCGTGGTGCCTTCAGCATTCGTCGCGCGGCACCACACACCCTCCAAATGTCGGGATGCGCTTGGCGATGTGCTGCGGACGGAATGCAGGTGACGGATAGCGCTCTCCAGACGACGGGAGGCAGTCTCGCGTATGGCGTTCCGCGGGTGACGCGAGACGGTCAGCACGCGGCAAAACCCGTCTTGCGGGGTGCAAGATACGGGGCGCAAAAGACGCGATGCGCGATGCGGAGACCGCAGCGCGTGGTGCAATGAGCGCGAAGCGCGATCCATTTGACAAAGGACGGGAAATCGCCCCTGCAGGGCGATTTTCTATATTGAGTACAATCCCTTATGGCCGACTCCACTTGCGTTGGGAGAAGGCCTGCTTGTACGAGGTTGGCAAGAAATAGGAACGTTAACTTCAAAATGCCCCGCCGCCGCAGACTGTCAGAGATCGAGCGATCGACCATCGCCCAGGACCGCCGGAACGGCGTCTCCGCAGCGTCTTTGGCCGCGCGCTACGACGTCAGCTTGAAGACGATCTACAACGTGGTGAACCACTGGGGGGAGCGTCAGACAGCGAACGGCAGCCGGTCGCGGGTTGTGGGGATCCGGGTCTCGGACGACGACCTGCGCCGGTTCGACGCGGCGCTGTCGCGGCGCGGGCTTGCGCACCGCTCGGATGCCATGCGCCGCCTGATGCTGGCGGCCGAAGGTGTCTTCCTGCCCGACGACGAGTTGTGCGACGAGTTGCGCAGCCTCGGCGCCGCGCTCAACCGGGTCGGCAACAACGTGAACCAGATCGCGCGACGTCTGAACGAGGCCAAGGTGCGGGGCGAAAGACTGTCCTACCCGGCCTCAAGTCACCGCGATGTCCGCGCCCTTGCAGGTCTGGTCTTCGATCTGGCCGACCAGATCCAGGAGATGTCGCGAGCGCGGCGCAGTGTGCTGGACCTTGAGATCAACTCCGCCCTGACGGGCCTCGCGAAAGGAACCCAGATGGCGAACCGTAACGCCCTCCGGGGCATCGATCCTGCGCTTTGCCACCGTGGCTGGAGCCGAGTGTCGGGGTCCTCGCAGGGGCTTTCAAAACGCGCGCAGATGGTCCGGGCCGCACGCGGCCATTCGCCTGCGATCTTCAAACCCATTTCCAAAGGCGGCTGCCACACCGGGGCGCAGCTTCGCGCCCAGCTCACATACCTGACGACAAAGTCGCCCCATATCCTTGACAGCCGCGGCACCCACGATGGGAAGAAGCAGCTTACCGAGTCAGAGATCAACCGCGTAGCGCAGCGGTTCGAGAACCAGTGGAACGAGCGCCACAGCCCCAAGCTCGGCCATACCTCGCATCTTCTGATGGCCTTCCCGGTCGGCACAACGGGCGAAGAGGTCCGCGATATCACCCAGGCGGTGTGCGAGAAATTCTTCGCCGGCGAGGGGTCGCAGTTCGACTATTTTGCTGCAATACACCAAGATCGCGCACATCCACATGCGCATATCGTTCTGAACCGCCGCAGCAAGGATGGCGAAATGTTCTTTCTCGGGAAGGATCATCACTTCAACTACGATGCCTTCCGCGAGGCGATGGTCGAAGCGGCCAGAGGACATGGGATCCGCCTTGAGGCGACGCGTCGTCTGGATCGCGGCATCACGACGTACCGCGCCGAGATAGACGAGGTCTACAAAGCCCGTGACGAGGGCCGCCCGCCGGTCGAGCGCCAGCGCACGGGGACCGACCTCGCGGCGGCCCTGCAGACGGTGGCGCGTCATGCGCTGACCTACCGGGGTCTGGCGGTCGAAGCGTCCCGGTCGAATTTCGATGACGTGGCCGAGGCGCTCGAGAGGGCCAGCACCATCCTTGCCAGTGGCGGTCAGATTCAATCTGACGGAGCCATCTACATGTCCCAAGACGAAGCAGCCTTCGACACGCTGATCACTGAGTTCTCCCAGAATATTCGCCAGATCGAGGCGGTGATCGACAAGGCATCCACGGCAGACCGCCCTGAGATCGAACGCAAGCTGACCGACGTCCTCGCCTCGGTCGCCCATTTGAACCCGCTTGGCGATCGGTCTGCTGCTTTGCTCGATGCGCCCTCCCCGGACGGCATCTATGTCAGGTCCAACGCGGGCGAGGACCATCTCGCTCGACTGGCAGATAAGGAGGTGTCCCCGAAGCTGGTTGAGGCCCTGCAGGGCACGGGCATTGATCCGGAGGCTGTTGTTGCGCGTCTGCGCGAAGGCGCGGGCAACGCCGCCTTGGAGCGGCAGTGGCTGGCGCAGGACCTGCAAGCGATTGCCAAGGAAGAAGGCTTTGATCTGGACAAACCCGAAGACCGGGAAATCGCGCTAGACCGTCTGGAGGCTGTGCATACCAGGTTGGGTGACATCCTATCCGAGGCACGCGTCCTGCGCGTGCCTGAAGAGGTCGAGGAAACGCAGGATGCCGACGTAGCTCTCGGCGACCCTCTGGCGGCCTCGGACCGCATCAGTACAGATGACGGCCCGGACGTCTTTGCGTCGTCAGAACGGCAGGACTTCCGCGCGCTGGTGGCTCAGTTCCGCCAGACGGATTTCACCCATCCGTTCTCTGATGATCCCTCCGCGCGGCGGGCTGGTGCCGTCGAGGTGGAAGAGGCCCGCGCCGCGTTCGACGCCTACGCGCAGAAATCGCTGCAACATGCCGAACTGGCGTCGATGGCCTGGGACCAGGCGACTGACAGTCGAATGCCGCAGCAATATGCGGTATCGGCGCAGGACCGCACGCTTCATGCTGGCGACATGGACCTCGCCTTGCGGGATCCTTCGGATCATCTCGGTCCGATCACGGAAGAGCTCCGCACCCTCGCCCGCTATCGCACTGAGATGCCGGATGACGAATTCGGGCAGGCCGTCCAGGACGAAATCAATCACCTTCGTTCGCTCGGCGCGTCGCGTGCCTATATCAGCGAGCGCAGTTTCGAGATCGAGGACCAGGCGCGACAAGACTACGCCGAGCGCCGGTATCTGGAAGAGACCGCCCCAACCGTCATGGCCTTTGTGCGAAACAACGACGTCGGGGGCCCGCTCTCCGAGTCAGAGCAGCAGGACATCGTCCGGCAGGTCAACGAGCGACTAAGCCCCGCCGCAATCGACGCGCTGCGGGCCGGCAACGCGGATGTTCTGGACAAATTCACCGAGGATCCGCTGCGCCAGCTGGAACTCGCCAAGACCTATCTCCAGAGCAGCGAGGTCACTGCGCACGGCCCGGCGATGGAGCGCGTTCTCGATGCATTGGCCGAAGAGCAGATCGAGGCGCAGCGCGCGCGTCACGCCGCGGCTCATGGCGAGAAGGGGATTAGCCATGGATAAAGGCAAGATCGCCCTTGGTGTGCTGAGCCTCGTGCTGGTCGGCCTCGCCATGGGCTATGTCGTGGCGACCGGGTTCGTCATGTTCCGCTATGGGCTTTCACCCACGCGTTTCGACGTCACCCTGCTCGCCCGCGAATATCTGGGTCTGTCTCAGTCTGCGCCGAAGGACTTCCTCTGGGTGAACCTCATCCTTGGCGGCTTCGGCCTGGCATCGCTGATGCTGAGCGTCACGCTTCTGGGGGATGCATTGACCCGCTTCGGGACGACGCATTGGCAGACCCGCAGCGAGATGAAGCGGAACGGTTTCTTTGCCAAGTCTGGCGGCGGCTTCCTTCTGGGCAAGCTTGGCTCCCCGAAATCCAGGCGCCCGTTCCTAGTCTCAAAAACCTTCCCCCACGCGCTGATCGTGGCGCCTACAGGCCGGGGCAAGGGCGTGGGGTTCGTGATCCCGAACCTGCTGACCTACAAGGGCTCGGCCGTTGTGCTCGACGTGAAAGGCGAGAACTTCCGCGAGACCTCGCGCTTCCGCGCCAGCATGGGGGACAAGGTTTTCCGCTTCGCGCCGACCGACTGGGACCGCCCAACCCACCGCTACAATCCGCTGGCGCGCATCGCGGCCATGACCAATCCCGACCGGCAGCAGATGGAGCTGAAACTCACCGCGAAGCTCTTCCTGCAGACCGACAATGAAAAGCTGAGCGGGCTTTTGGCCGGGGGTATCGACCTCTTCGTGGCGGCCGGCCTTCTGGCCTTCGAGCGCGGCGTGCCGACCATCGGCGAGATCTATCGCATCACAGCCTCGGGGGGCGACAAGCAGAAAGAATACCTGAAGCGTTCACAGGAGGTGAAGAACAAGTCGGCCAAGCTGATCTTCGAGCGCATGGCCTCGACCAACAACGACACCCTGACCTCCTACCTCTCCCTCCTGATGACATCGGGTCTCGACACTTGGGACAACCGCGCGATTGACGCGGCCACCGCGACCTCGGACTTCTCCTTCCGGGATATCCGGCGGCGCCCGCATGCGATCTATCTCGTGGTCGAGTCAGAGATGATCCGCCCGCTGGCTCCGCTGATCCGTCTCTTCTTCTCGGACCTGATTGCCTCACTGCAAGCACAGGAACCCGGCGATGACGAGCCCTGGCCGGTGATGATCATGCTCGACGAGTTTGACCGGCTCGGGAAAATGCCAATCGTCGCCGAGAGCATCAAGACGCTGCGTTCCTTCGGCGGCAACCTCGCCATCGTGACCCAGACTATCCCCGCGCTGGACGAGATCTATGGTGAGAATACCCGCAGGTCGCTGCAGGGTGGTGCTGGCGTGAAGCTCTACCTCACCCCTTCCGAGCAGAAGACTATCGAGGAGTTGAGCCAGGCTGTCGGCAAGACCACCAAGCGCGTGGTGACCCGCTCCCGCGCGGTTGGGCGCAATCCGTTTGAGGGGCGCAGCGTTTCGGAGCGTACGGAAGATACGCCGCTTCTGACAGAGGATGAGGCCCGGCGCATGGACCTCGACGAGGTCATCCTCGTGATCGACGCGCAGATGCCGATCCGGGCACGAAGGGTGAAGTATTTCCAGGATCCGGCGTTGAAAGTGCTGCATGCCGGTCAGGCGGGGAGTTTCCCGTATCCGGATAAAGACAGGCTGCGGCGGGATCGGCAGATGACGGAGACACGCGAGACGGTGGAGAAGTTGAAGCTGGAACTGCAGGAGGTGCGGGCGGCAAATGTCGGGCGGGATGTCGGCTCGAACGCGCCGAGCGCACAGACGACTAATCCATTGAGTTCAGGGAAGGCGCGCGGCCGAGCGGCTCGGGCTGCTGCGACAGGTGGTGGCCAGGGTCAGCTGTCACTTGATGTCGAGGGATTGGGGATCAGGGGTGCCAACCGGGCGGGGCTGGAAGCTGCCGTTCAAACGACTAGGACGATAATTGCGGAGCATGGATGAATTTCTCAACTGCGGACCTTCGCGCAAGGCGCGGCGAATAACGGCTCCGAGCCCTTACTACCAGATGCTGCGGGGTGTTTGAACGACGGGTACGGCCGTTCTCGGTTGTCCCTGTCGACCAGTCCAGATTGCATTGGCTTTGCTTTACGGTCTATGAGGCGCGTTCTGGCAGGAACGCTTAAACGCCCAGCCATCCCAACCCTGCGAAGGCGGCCATACCGAGGGCCATGGTCGCAATAACTTGGTTCGTTCCAATCGCGGCACCAACCGCGATAGCGGCCGCGAGCCAGGTCGCCGGTGGTTGTCCGGCCAGCGACGAGGCGACCAGGCTGACCACGAGCAGCCCGGGCATTTCATCCAGCACCCAGGCGTGACGCGACGCCCGGATGCGCCCGCCCGCGATAAGCCCGGTCACACGGATCGCGAACGCCGCGATGGCCAACAGCCCGATCACCGCCCAGTATTGCCCACTCATGCGACGGCTACGCTTTTGCGTCGCATCAGAGCGCAGGCCGCCAGCCCGATAAGTGCCCCGACAACGATCCCGTATGCCTGCGGCACCCCGAGGGAGACCGTGGCCACCGTCGCCCCAGCGGCAGTGACCCAAGGCAGAGCTTGCGACCGGCCCCGCCACAGGCCGCGCGCCATGGCAATGAAGGCGGCTGTGAACGCAAAGCCGAGGCCGAAGTGATCTGATCCCCGTATTCTGGGCCGTTTGAAGGTGGAGTTTTCCGCTATGATTTCCCGGCTGGGAGAGGAGCGGAATCAGATGAAGGCATCGAAGTTTTCGGACGCGCAGAAGGCGTTCATCATCAAGCAGGGCGAAGAGGGCACGCCAGTTGCGGAGATCTGCCGCAAGGCGGGCATCAGCCAGGCCACTTACTTCAACTGGAAGAAGAAGTACACGGGTCGCGACGCCGACTGCGAAGGGGAGTAATTCGCCCCGGGCGCCAGATCGGCAAAGTAGATCCCGATTATATCATGCGACAGAGGCAGCGGCTCGACATACTTCGCCCGGCGCAGAGCGCAAAATGCACTCAGAACTTGTACCCCGCTGCCCTCGCCGGGATCGGTCGGAACACCTCGAAATCCACGGTCGCGTTCAACGTCTCCAACAGATCGCCCGCGTCTGAGATCTCCGCAAGCCGATCCTTTGCGTTCCAGAACCCCGCCTGCTTCGCCATCGATCATACCCTGCCGCTTCAGTACCAGTGAATCATGACAGAAGGCTCAGAGCGATAGGTTTTCGGAGATTTTCAATTGATTGAGATCGAATTTTGAGTAACTGTCTAAAGAGGTTGGTTACTCGGCGGGCATTGATTTACCGACCGCACAGTTGGTTTCTAGGGGAAAATATGAGAAATCTCGGGTTTGCGATGATGTTCGGCCATATTTTTTTTGCGCCCGGCGCCTTAGCCCAATCACAAATCTCCGATGAGTGTCGCGCCATTGTTGACCGTTCAATTGGTTCTTTAGAGGGCGGAATTTATACGATTTCTGCCGCTGAGCTGTTGCGACAAGTAAACGAATGCGTTGCCTCAATGGCCTCACAGAGCGGCAATGGGGCATCGTCGAAATGCGAGGCGGACCTGCAGACTGCTTACAACGAAATCGCCCTACTAAAGGCAGACTTAAGTTTACTGGAAGAAGATGCCGGCATTTTTACGAGCGAATTGAAGCAACGGGAACAGCAGGTCACGCTATTGTCGATGGACCTCTCAAACACTGAAGAGCAAAACGACGTGCTGAAGGGAGAGTTGGACACGGCCGAAGCCGC
The DNA here is from genome assembly GCF_039724765.1 of Sagittula stellata E-37. Classification (NCBI taxonomy): domain Bacteria; kingdom Pseudomonadati; phylum Pseudomonadota; class Alphaproteobacteria; order Rhodobacterales; family Roseobacteraceae; genus Sagittula; species Sagittula stellata. Next base: position 313,477 of record NZ_CP155730.1, read on the forward strand.
GCTTGATACAGCGCGCACAGACCTTCAAGACGCTTTGAGCCAAGGACGCGAGAACCAGCGATCGATGTCGCGAATTCAGCGCACGGTAGCCGCCCGGCTTGAAGGTTTGGACATTGCAGTAAACGAAGATGACGATACCGTCGAACTCTTGTCGCTCCTATTAAGCACATTGGAAGCCCAGCCCAAAAGCCCAAGAACGCCACTGCCCCCAGTCGACACAAGTGACTTGAACTGTGAGGCATTCGGCTTTGCAGATTTCGTGGCCGTCCCACCAAAACTATATGACCTCTCTGTGGGCGACCTGTCCGAATATCTAAAGCAAGTCGACGCAAGCAATGTCGAGATCGACCAAGGATTTTGCGTTCAGCGCAAAGATGTCACCAACGCGGAATTCAAAGCTTTCTTCGACGACCTATCCAACGGTCACCGCGATGCTTTAGACCTAGGAGCTTGGACACCAATCGGCCGAGACTCCGATTCCGCAACATCTCTATCCTACACGCAGGCCGTCGCCTACGCTGATTGGCTATCAACAAGTCATGACGAAACGGTCTCGCTGCCGACCCGGGATCAGTGGTTCGCCGCTCTCGCCGTTTCTACCCGCTTGTCGAACGGCGACTTAGAGCGAAGCCTGAAATTCGAAACGATGGAATGGATTAACGCGTCGCCATGCGACGTGGGATACAACCAAGTACTCGGACTAGCGGAACGATCAACCCGTTGGGGCCCAGAGGCTTGTTTGGATGAGAACCTTCAATCCCCAACCCTTGGCTTCCGCGTTGTGGTACAGCCATGAAGTTGAAGCTTACTACCCCCTGCGCGTACCTGACAGCGTTGTTTTTCGGTGCCGCCGCGACACCTGGCCTTACGCAGGATGAGCCGCTCTATCGAGGCGTGAAAGACGGTGTTGTATCCGGTTACCCGATCGACTTCAGCCATTGCGCCGGGCTTACCGAGTTCGGCCTGGCGAACAATTCGGTACTGAAAGAAGATCGCAATTTCACTCGTTACGCGCTGCGGTTGCACTCAGGGCACGAACTGAGTGTTCGTAGAACGTATTGGTCTCAGATCAGCAATCGCGGCGATACCAGGGACGATGTCAGATCTGTCGTGGAAATGGTGGTCTATGAGGAAGGCTCGCTGCAACCTATTCCCCTTATCCAAGCGCGACGCGGTCGCGGCTTTTCTTACCTGCCAGTGTGTGCAGAGGAGCCAATGGTTCCAACCCGACCCGACCAATATCCCTCGGCTGCATTCGGCCTGGGGATCAACGCGGATAAAAAAGACGAGCTTCGCAGCTTCTTGGGTGGCGGCAAACCGCTTTACCTGGCAGGCCGGTTGCGCCTGCCGGAAGGCGAACAGTTAACCTTTAGCCAGTTGTGGCGAAACACACGCGCGGCCCTTGAAACTCAGCGGCTTGGATTGCCCTTTGATGTGACACTGACTGTTCTTGGCCAAAAGGCTGACTCGGAACCGGGCATTGGAATCGTCGAGTGGACGGTCCGGGATGAGCAATCTCGCTTTGCGACACCGGTTGATTTCAACCGGTGCCTCGGTGCCACCGGGCCAGAGCCGGTAACCACGGATAATATGTACAGCGTGATCGACCTCGGCTTTCGAATTGATCCAGATACGATACAGTTCTGGGAAGACGACGGCGAGCCTACCGCTTTCATGCCGTTAAATCTTGTTTTACGAAGTGGAATGCCACCCTTTTTGGCGACCGACGTTGTCCGCGTAAGTGATGACGCCGGCGGACAGCAAACCTATATGCCTATCTGCATAGGCGACAGGCCCTTACCCACAGAATCGCCAGAACTTGCCAAAAAAAGACCATTCAACATCGGGGCCGAGAAATTGGCAGCCTACCGAAAAGATAATCCGATTGTCACCTTGAAATCTGGGAACCTCGAAGCTCTTACGCCCGACGATATCGCTCCCTCGATTGTGACGGTCCGGAAAACCGACGACAAAACTGAAGACGCTATTCTCATCGAGGCATGGGCCGGTGGCAGTCTTGACAGTTGGATTGCCTTGATGCTGCGCCAGGCCCAGGAACCCGGGTTCGAGGCGAAAGTACCAAAGCCACTTTTCTTGGATTTTCCCACGTTTCCGGAATCCTTAGATATTGCGTTCGCAGAGACGTACAATATCGAGGTCGCGACCAACGCAGTAACGGAAGCCGCTGGCGGCGGGCAGATATCGCCCGAACCAACGGGCACAGCTCCAACGGAACGTGACACGGATGACACGCCCGGAAGATCCGAAACTGTGGTTGAAACCACTGTTGAGACGCTAACCGCAGGAACCGATACCGGCGTGATGGATACTGCCGTTGCTGACACCGATGTGACAGACGCTGTCACAGGCGACACCCAACTTGGGGCCGAAACAGAAGAACCTGAACCGCCAACGCCAGCCGCGCCCGTGCGCGAAGACGAATACATCCTAATTGCGAACGATGAAGCGACCCGCACGTTATTAGCTGATTTGGGTGATCGTCTTGGGTTGGCCGGCGATGATTTTCAGCCCTGCCAGCGCAAGCCGGAAACAGAGGCGATCTATCCCGACGGTTTTTTCGTGTTCGATTGCACTAATGCCAAAAAACCGCCTTTCCTGCGCATAAGCAGTCCGCAGGCTTCTTTCCAGAAGATAACCCTGACGCAGAATGCTCTACAAATCAGCGCTGAGGACCTCGTCTTTTCGCAGGGTAATCGTTTGCAACTGCAGATTGCTCGTCCATCAGCGCCCAGTGCTTTGGCAGTAACCCCTGCCCCCTTCAGCTTTAGGGTGCTCGAAAATGCAACTTTAGCGGCTCCGGTTCTGCCGTTCCCCGTAGATCTCGTTGTCTCTTCAAGTTCGGCTGAGGCTTTGGACGAAATCACCGAAAAGTGCAGTGCAGGCCCGTCGGACGGTTTCAGGACAGGCTGCATAATCTACCCAGTCCCTGATGCCATCAAGGACCCGAGGCGGATCAACGGATGCGGAGTCGTCATAGATTTAAAGCGGGTGCCAACTACACACGGCTGCATTGTTCCACCTTCAGCGAATGCGCCGCGTGTGACCTACTTTTTGGATGGCCATCCAGATCAGCCGCTTAGCTTAACATCCGCGGAAATGGTGTACTTGATCGAGCATTCGAGCGACGCCGAACGGCGCCCAGTGAAGTCTCCTGACATTATTATCTCGCAACTGACAATCGACCGCTCGCAGGTTCAATTGACCGGACGCGGCATGACCGCCGACGTATACGAAGCGGCCAACTGTGGCGGAGCGCCGTCGCAACAGATTGCCGTACCCACCGAGACGGGCACGGTCGCTCTTAAAGGCGACATCTCCTTGCCTGTCGTGATGCAAATTCATTCGTCCGATGGTGCCCAGACAAGATGCTTGAAGGTCGAAGCAGCCAGCCGGGATACGGCATTCATTCAACTCGAAGAGAAAGATCTACGCAAAGCTATGTCCGTTATTCTTCTGCGCCAAGACGAGTTCTTTGGGAACTCCGCGCAGCGCTTCAGAGCTATGGAAGAACTGGTCACCGGGATCGCGTTGCGACGGGGCTTACATCGTTTGCTTGTGTATAAAATGACTAGCCAGGACGAGATTGGCGAACCACTTTTTGATGGATCAAAATACGTAGCAGGCGATCAGCAGGCTGCCTTCGATTTGGCGGGCGTTCAGAGTGACCTCATTTTCCAGCAACGCTCGACTAACAATGTGGTGTCCGACCTTGCCCAGTTCCAGACCACGTATGAGGAACTTTCGCCCGAAAGCATCTACATTTTCGCCTCTTCCGAAGCAGCAGACTTCTTTACGGCGAATTCCCAGGTTCCTGGCCTTTGGGTCGCCCAAGGGACGGGCTTCTACATCTTTACCGATGGCAAGTGCGAAGCTTGGCGTGCGGAAGTGGGCGCAACGAGGTGCTTTGACCTTAAAAATGCCGGGAATGATCCGAATTTCGTAGACGCGTCATTGGCTGACATACCGAGGGGTGATTGATATGCAATTTCACCAAACTTTAGGCGCAGCGTTGCTTCTCTCATTGTTCTTCGCTCAGCACGCACATGCGCGATCGCAAGACTGTGTCAATAGCCCGGAGTACAAAAACATATTGGAGCAAAGCGAGGGTAGCACGTTGTTCCGGCCATTTTCAGCCATTGTGGCTTTGGACGACGTTCCGACTTTCGTAGCGGACAACTCCGCACAGGAAAGCGGGGTGCGGCTTTCCTTCAATCAAACTGTGCAAATTCTCGAGCAGGGCAGAAACAGAGTACTGATCCGAGCAAAGACGAAAACCGGGACGGAAGAAGTTTGGGCCTTGCCCAACCAATTGCATTGCGGCAACCGCACGATTCGCAAGCCGGGCAGTGTGGAATTTAAGGCGTTCGTAAAGGGGCGCTTTGAAATCAATGCCGAGGTGCCGCCACGTTATGCGCAAACCCGCCAAGGCATCTCTTGCGAAGCGGCAGGACCGGGATGTGTCGCAATTCGCCCCTTCGATATATTCTTTGTTGCGGACCGTGACGGGAACGAGGGCGCACATGATGAACGTTTTCTACTTTCGCGCAAGGCCAATCTATTTGAAGGTGAGGACGCATTGCTCGGCTGGGTCGAAAGCACACAGATCGAGTTGTGGGATACAGCAGTTGGTCTTCGCGCGGTGCAAGAACCACAACATAACAAACCGCTCTGCGCATACGAAAGTGTCGAGGACGCCGTTAGCGGCGAAAATTGCATTGAAGGTGCCTACGGCCCAAGCTGGTTAACCGACGCATCCCGTATGATGGTGCTAGATTCCGACACTGGACAAGAAGGGGACGGGTTCCCCGTCGTCGAGGTGCTTGCCGAAGTTGGATCCGTCATCGACGTCACGCCAAGTCAGACGGTGACCGTTGAAACTCCGGTGGCCTCACAAGACCAACCAGAGGACGGCACGATTACGCGTGCTGAGTTGACACAACGGGTGACGCACCATGACTACGTTGACGTCCAATTCATCATTGATGGTACCAGAAGCATGGAAGCCGCATTTGACGCCATCAAAGGCAGCGGCGGACGTGCCGGGGTCGTTCAGACACTGAAGGAACAAATTGCGTCCGAACTATCCGGTTCCAAGGTCAGGTTCGGGTTTACGATCTATGGCGACCGCAGCCGCAACAAAGACAACCCGTATGGCGATTCCGGTCTTGGAGCTAGCTATTTCATTAACCAACGAAGTGGATGCGGGAGTGCCATCGATGACCGGGAAATTGCGCGAAACGCGCGCGATTTCCAACAACGCTTCAACAGACTGGAGATCAAAAAAGTTGTACAATCTCCAGATTCTGAAATCGCGAAAAAGACTGGCTCTGACGACTGGGAAGAAAATGTAGCAGGCGGGTTAGAGGCAGGATTCGCTGCGATCGAGGCGTGCCCTTGGCATCGAAAAATTGTCATATTGATCGGTGACAGCGGCTACTCGCGGGATAACCAAGTCGCGCATGGATTTCGCGACGCGCCGAGTTTCAGCACCATATTGTCGGACATCCAAGAGAGCAGAACAGATCCCCTTGCGCCGCCTGTCATGGTGCTTGGTGTGCAAATGCCACCCAGCGCACAGTCCGCGAACTTTGACAGGGCCTACGCACTGTTCCCTGATCAGGTGGCAGATCTGATTGCCGCTGTGTCCCCGGAGACAGGCGACTTTTATAAGGTACCATCGACAGGGGGCGCCGCTGGTTCGATCAGCGACAGGATCGGAGCTATGCTAAAAGGGCAGGCGTCAACCTTGGCCTTTAAGTGCGCTCTGGAGAACAATACCGGTATTTCCTTCTCTGTGGAATGCGGTGGAGGAGAACCCCCGGCACCAGCCCCAACCACCGTTGTGACAACCACGAGCGCCGCGGCAAAGGTTGAGACAGTCTCTGGAGAAGATGTGAAAAGCCAGGCAGGCGGTGTACCATTTAACATGGCAACCTTGCAAAACCGGCTTGCAGCGCTTCGTTGTTCGGATTGCTCTGGCATTCAGGGTGAGGTGGAAGGATTGATCCTCTATGTCCGACTTGATCCTGACGTATTTCAACCGGAAGTATTGATGACAGACGAGGATTTGAGCTCTTGGAAGCACATCGCAAACCGGCTTGCGCAAGAGGAAAAGCTATCGGATCAGCGCCGGAACGTGCAGCTTATCCTGCTTGGCAGCGCAGAAGGACAGCTTGGCATCAGATGGCGGAACTCTAACGCAAAATTGCACGAATTCTTGGGTGCGGCCACTGGTTTACCGGACCTCTTTCAAACACCCATCCTCAGCTACAAGTACCGCGACTTCCAAAGCGAGGCGCTTGTTGGGAATTGCGAACTGAGACTGTTGCAGGAATTCGCGGAACAATCGAGTGAAATGCTAGAGATCATACAAAATGGCAGGCGCCCGGTGCCAGTCGTTTCGGGCATTACCGGGGGATGCGATTTCATGTCTGCGGCCGGCGAAGCGATACCCCGGTATGCCAAAGTGGCGGAGGAACCGTTCGGCACCTGGGTCAACCCAAAGACCGGCGCACCTCAGAAGACAGGTTACCGATACGAGGGTTTGCGGGACGGCGACACCGAGAACATTTATTGGATTCCGAACTGGGCCCTTCCATGACTCAAATCAAAGATTGGGGCTTCGTTCTGAGGGATGTAAAATTCGGATGGTCTAAAGCCAACCCTGTCGCCGAGTTCACAGATTTCCAAGCCGTGTTCAGCGATCACAATTCCGGGATGCAAATCATCGGCCCGTCGGGAGTCGGAAAAACCACATTTTTATTTACGCTGTCCGGACTGCTTTGGCCATTTTCTGGTGCTGTCGCTTTCGTTGCCCCGAACGGCGAGCGGTTTGGCTGGGGTCCCGAAGCTGAAACCTACCTTCCAGCCGATATGATCATGGATTTGAGGGGGTTAGAAAGACTGCGGAAAAAGCACTTTGGCTTCATGTTCCAGAATGCGGACCTGCTGCCGTTTGTAACTGTTGGGCAAGGTATACAAATGCTCTTGGACTCTCATCCGCCGGAGCAGCGTCAACGCACGCTGTGCGAAGTGCTGAATGTGGCCGCTTCAATCCTTGATGCGGAGAAGGAGGCTCCAGATTTTGACGCGAGCGCCCAAGACGTACTTCCGAAGCAGGGGGTTTTTGGAAAGTATCCCTACCAGTTGTCTGGCGGGCAACGTCAACGAGCAAGCCTGCTCCGCGCAATTGCAAGCGGCCCGACTGTGATCTTTGCTGACGAACCAGTGTCCAGCCTCGACCCGGCCTTACGCTCGAAGGTTCTCGTCGCTTTGCGTAGGTGGCGCGACAAGGGACTTGGCACGCGGGCACTGATCTGGGTCACGCATGCGCCGGAAGACGCCTACGATTTGATGCCGGACCACAGGTTGGACTTTAATCACCCGAACGGCGTGTGCGGTCCAATTAGCGCCTGGGACCAGCTGACAGAAGGCGAGAACTGGCGCCTCGATATTAGTAAGCGCGCAGGGGCCGATGCTTAAGCTGGCCGCGATTTCTTTGTTGTCGACCTTTCGTTGGTCTATGCGCCCGGGCCAATTCGACCTGTTGGCCCTTTGGATTGTTTTGAGCCTGCTTCTAAGCGGAAGCCTGTTTTTTACAAACGTGTTCCTAGGCGTAGAAGAAAATTTGCGTCGCACTCTTTTGGATGGTGTCCCAGAGTCAGGCCGGGCTTTACGGGTCCAATTGAGGAGCGACCCAGAGCTCAATGCATTTCCGCCAGACGTTGCCCACAACTTTCAGGTGTCAGGGCTGGAGGGCGCCTCGATCAGCCTGATAAAGCAGATTGATGGCGAATCCGGGCAAGTCGGGCTTCCCTTCTTCAACCCATCCACGCGAACACTCCCTATGCGGGCCAGAAGTGCTGACATGAGTGGAATCAGCGCGGCATCAACCGACGCATGCATAAACCTGCAAGAGGTGCTGGCCGATGGCACGACTGAAGTTGATCCTGTCCCGTCAGGCGGTCGGCAAAACCTAGCCCGTTTTGACGGTTTGGCCTTGGCGCCGGATGACCCGCTTTGGCGCGAAGCGGTCCGACAATCCGGAGCGGTAGCCCCAACCGATGCGACGCTTCCCTTCTTCGTAATCCTATCACGCGAAGCGATAAGTGCCTTAGACGTTCCGAAATATATGTCCGCAATGTTGCCAACGCTAACCGCGCCTGAGGCCCGCGCTTTCGGGCAGACCGTGTGCTTGGCAGATTTAATTGACGCACCGGCGTTTCATATGCGGGTCTCTGGGGTCGGGCGCGACGGTGAACAGATGATGATCGTCGAGGTTCCCGCTTTTTGGGTCGACAGCTTGCCAGGCCCTGATCAGGTTGGGTTTTTCTTCCCAATTGCGACTGAAGCCGCATTGCGGCGGCTTCCGTTTGGGTGCTTCGCCCCAGGGTTCGATCCCGGGACAGAAGGCATAGACGAAGGCGTGTATTTTCCCAAGGCTCAAGGACAATCAAGCACCCGTATTGCCGAAATTGAGCTCTTAGGCGTCGCGCAGTCTCTCGGCCAAGAAGAAACTGACACTTACGCCAAGGCCTTGTCGGCTTGCCTTGGGCCAATGCCCATGCCTGGCGCGAGTGAGGGCATCGGGGCTAAAGGGGACGGTTGGCTCACGCACCTGCGCAGCGAAGACCAACTGGCACAGTGCGAAGCAATAAGTGGTGTCATCCCTGAAATCAGGCGACACCAATTCGTCACGAAGAGAGATAGTTTGGCGTGGCACGTTACAGCCGAGGGCAAGGTTGAGCCTTTGGACAAAACGGTGCCGCTGCCATCTTGTATGCGTTCTGGCAGCGACTCTATTCCTGTTTTCGCTGATCTGCGCCATGCGATGATTTACCTACCGGAAGGTATCGACATTATCTCTGCTCGGGATATAATTCTGGGTTACAAATGGCCCTTTGAGTTCAGTCGACCGACGGCTACAGACCCAAACGCCGCCGTCTTAAGTGAAAAAAACATTTTCGATTTCGCCCCATCATACGAGCGGGCAATTGCGCGCTTTGCATATCTTGAAGAATTGGCGTCGCACCTGCGATTACCGTTGGGTTTGGCGTTAGGTGTGCTGGCCATGCTGTTGGTTGTTATACTGCTATTTGGTACGATCAACAACCGCAGAACAGAGTTCGGCTGGCTTATGGCTGAGGGCCGCAGCATGCGTTTTGTCAGGGGGTTCTTTATGGCCCAACTCTGCGTTGTGCTTGCCCTTGTTGTGCCCACGGGTTTGGCGTTTTACTGGTTTGCAGCGGATGTGCTCAACGTCCATTTCGAGCGCTCTCAAGCAGTGGATTTAGCCGAGAAACAGCTCGGCCAGGTTGACCTATTTGTCATCGATCCCTCCAGTTCAACCATGATTTGGCCTGTTGTCATGACTTTTGTTTTGACGGTTATAGCGCTGCCAATGATTTTTGGTCCTCTACGACTGATTTTTCAATCGAAGCATCGCCAAAGCCCCATTAGGTTGATATCGTCTTAAGAGGGCGTGATTCGTGCGAATTTGTTAGAGCATTGAATTTACACTAGTGGATTGAGGTTCATATGAAAAAGGAAGCGCTGTGAGGCTATTAATTCTTTTCCTTTTCGTAACTTCGGCTGCTGCGGGCCGTGCTGAAGAAAACAAGCGGCCGTGCTCAGATTTTGCCGATGATCCGGCGCTCATGCAGCAGTACAAAAATATTGGCGTTTGTGTGGGAAACGAGGATATCACTGTCGGTCCTTCCGATGTCGCGGATCCCGAAACGACCGCCCTGAAAGAAAAGCTGGGCGATCTAGCGTCTTGTGCACCGTATTTGCGACCTCAAGCGCGGGCACAACTTCTGGATGACACTTTGGTCTGGTCGGACCTGACTCAGAACAACCTTGCTTTCCGAAGCTGCGCACCCATCGAGGGCGTGGAAGAACCGGTGACACCGCGCACCATCGAAGCCGCCTTCAACGATATGGAGGCGGAAATCACTGAGATCAGCAATCGCGTCTTGGAAGCACGCAAGTTGTCATTGGAATTCGCAGATTGCAACAAAGTGGATGAACTACAGCAACGCTATCAAGACGCGCTAAGCGTCTTGGACGAAGATATTGACCAGGCGTTTGTCGACAAGCTGATCGGGGTCGAAGCTTGCCTTGCAGATCGTCGCGCGTTGGCTCTGTGCATGCAGCGCACTGCGGATTCCGGCGCGTTGTATGACAACTTCCGGCAGCGAGTCAGAAACCTGAACGGGCTGATCAACAAGTTTTCGGAACTGCAGCCAAACGAGTTCGCGGATGAAGCAATCATTCAAGATACTCGCAGCGACTTAGAGGCGTGGTACGTCAGCTTCCAATTCGCATGCCTGTAACGAACACAATGCGGACGAAGCTTCTTATAAACAACACGAAGGTCACTTGATATGAGGCATTTCCTATCAACCGCAGCCCTTTGCGTGTCGCTTTTGGTGGTACCCACGGTCACCTTTGCGCAAGGGGAGGCAGTCGAAGTTGAAGAAACAAGTCCAGAGAATGACCGCCTCGCAGAAATCCAAGACAGCCTTGACCAGTCTGGGGTCGCGCTAGCGGCGGCCTTGGACCAGCTTCGGCGGGTGAATAACAACGAAATTGAGCCTGGTGTGAACAGCAACGAATCTGTCCAGACGCGGCTTGATGCGCTGTCGCGGGCGCTTGCCAAGGCAATCAACGCGATTGGGCCATCGGGCGACCTGCAACGGGAAATCGCGATTGGTATAGAGACGTTGGCCAAGCTGAAGACAGACATCACGAACTCGACCTTGTCGCCAGGGGACAAGGCTGCTCGTCTCTCAGACGCGGACGCCGTGATTCAAGGGTTCGACGACAAGCAGGCTGAATTAAAAACGCTGTTCAACGACCTGCAGACGGTGCGCAACCGATTCATTGACCTTGAAGAGAACCTGTATTTCAGAGAACGCATCGCACAGGGCCAAGACGCGATCAAGCTGATCAATGCTTTTGTAGAGACTGCCCGAGCGTCGACATCCAAGCTCAACGAGTATTTCGACGAGCTCGATTCAACGAACGCCGAAGAAGCATCGGAATAGGCCTATGACTCTTAGGCGACTCAACAGGGTGAGATAAGAAAGGAAGTCTCAATGAAACATAAATTTATGGGCGGGGTTCTTGCCGCCGCAATGCTCGCGGCTCTTCCAGCCGTTGCGGAAAATCACAGCCCGGAACCTGAAGACAACCTCACAGAGTTCGTCGATCGCACAACAGCCCTCGCGTTGGATAACACAGATCGGGTGAAAGCGCTGCGGACCACCCTAGCAGACAGCATGAACGACATCGAAATGGCCGGCGCGCGTGTCCAAGAGATGCGGGATGCGGTCGACGCCGTGATCGAAGAGCTTGAGCGCGGGGGCGAGATCGACTCACTGCTGACTGAATACCTTGATTTCGCAGTCGCCGAAGAGCAGCGCCTTAGAACGTCAAGTAACCCCCTGCTTCGCGAAGAGGCCGATGCTTGGGTCCCGCTGATCGCCCGGACCGAAGTACTGATCGATGACCTGTCTTCAGTGCGGATCAAGTTGAATGAGCAGGTTGTCGATCTTGGCAACCGTGCAGAGCTGATCGAGGCCCGCATCCGCCGTAATGCCTTCGAATCGGCCTTGAACGCGGCAGAGGAAGCGGTGGATGGCTTAGAAGCGTTGTCAGCTTCCATTGATGAATTGGCCCAGAAGGCGGATAAGGAAATCGAAAGAACCGAGGATGCTTCGGAGTAATCCTCTTTTAGCCTCCATAACGGCTCTTGCGCTGTGGCTGTACCCCGGGATGGGCATGGCCGACGATCCAAGCCCTGAAGAGTTGCGTCAGAAGCAACTGCAAGGCCTCCTTGAGGTCCGGCAGAATGTTGAGGCGATGATTGTCTCACTGGAGGCCGACCTAGAGGCAGTTATCGCTTTGGCTAACGACCCCGACGTGTCTGAGGAAGCGAGGGATAAGGCGTTCAACAAATTGGCAGAGATAGATCACAACCTATCGCAGGCGCAGGCCCTGCAAGTCCAGATCGAAGACTTAATAGCGGAGAATCAAGCAATGAGCTCTTCGCAACAGGAAAGCGCTACCAGTGGCAGCGATTGATGCGACAGACCCGTTGGGGTACACCAAATTAGCGAACGGCCGGCTGCATCCGATTGCAGTGCGCCCATTGGCCAGTTTCTTTTGGTCCGTCCTTCTTCTTGTAGTGCTGGTGACAGCCTACGCATTCTTTTGGCTCGATGGGGGACTGTCCGCGCTTTTCGAGGCAGCGGATGTGCCTGCCGTAGAGACCGAAGACAGCCTGTCTACCGACGGTGCGGCGCAAAGTGCTCCAGGCTCTATATTTGGGCGCATACTGGCTAGCTCTTATTGTTGGGGTATGATGGCTTTTGCTGGCGCGACGTTGATATACACGCTTATACAAGGGGTAGCCGTTCGCGAGGATTCACGCGTTGCCCTCTCAGTGGCGTGCCAATCCAACCTACCCCGGCAATCCATACTGCGTGTAGTGTCTGGTCGACCACGGCCGCCCCAGGATATGCTCGGCTCACCACCGCGCGCGGAGCAGGACAGGGCGGAAGCGACATTTGAGCATTTAACGCTGGCGCGCTCTGCTTTCATGGTTCCGATCAAACTGAGCATCTGGGCGCTTCCGCTGTTCGGGTTCCTTGGCACGGTATACGGGATCTCGGTCGCAATCACAGCGCTGGAACCGATCGTCTTGCAAGGCACAGAGGCCATGCAATCCGCGATGGGGAATGTGATCGCTGGGCTTCGGACCGCTTTTGACACCACGTTGCTTGGGATCGTATTGGCGCTTGTCGTTGCGCTGGCACAATCCTTGTACTTGGTTGTAGCGCTTAGATCTCAGCACATGACGACAACCCTATCGCACATAATGACCGACGCTTCAGGGCAGCGCGATGCGCCTCGTCCAAACTGAAAATAGCGACAGTGGGTTGCCCCCTGCATGGAGCGGGATGATGGACGCGATGTTCTGTGCTATGGGTGCCTTCATTGTCCTACTGGCCCTGAGTCTAATACGAGAGTCCAGTGCGGAGCACAAACCAACGCTTCCAGACCTGATGATTACCTGCCAACCCCAGCCCGGACCAGACATCCGCCTGACCAGCAGACTCACCAAGGAAAGCAACTTGATATCTTTTGATGCTTTGCCAGAAGCGCTTGGCGCTGTAGAGCAAGACGCGCAGGGATTACTTCAGATTGCAGTTCTCTTGGGTGACGATGCATTCCGCTGCAACAGTGCTGTTGAGCGGGAACTACGCGACACACCCAGCATAGTGGCACGGAGTGTCTTCTACCTTCCTTTTACTGCTGACAGTCCGCAGGCAGACGACCTTCGGTCCGCGCTGACAGTCGACGAGGCCGAATGAGATGGCTAAGCGAGGCCCTATAGTTTACGACGAAGATGAACAGAGCGATGAAGCCGCCGAGGCGTTGGTGGACGCGGTAACCAACGGCTTTGCGATCATAATCGTCCTCACGACGCTTAGCCTTTTGACATTCAGTACCAATCCACCGGTCAAGGGAAGCGTCTTGTCCGCAACGACAAAGGCCTTCGCACAGACGCCGAGGGCATTCGAGCACTTTCGACCTCTGACCGAGTTTTTCGTTTTCCGCACAGACGGTTTGTATAGACTCGGCTTCGAAGAATTAGCGGCGGCCCATATTGCAGATCCAGAAGCCTCTACGCTTATGGTAGGAGGGCGTCGCAACTTCCTGACGGGGCCTGACGGCAACACGCGCGACTTAAACTCATTCCGTGTGCAAGTTTTGGTTCAGTACCTGGACCATCTCGTTGCGGCTAGCGTGCCCGCTGAGAGCGAACTGGATGAAAAAATTGCATTTATTGAGGCTATACCCGCAGGGTCCTCACCGTGGATCCACGTCATCCCCGACGCTGTGCCGCTTTTTGCTGAGATGTATGTGGCCATGAAAGAGCGAGACATTTCGTTCCGTTGGGCTGTTGTGCGCGGTTCGGGCGGCATTCGGATCAGTGTTTCGCGCCGATCTGCAAACTTTGACAATGACACCTTTTTCCGATGATGTTTCGTTTGATAACCCATGCGCTGATTGCGTCCTGTTTTGTACACCCTGCGCTGGCGAATTGTCATTCTGGGGCTGTCGGGGATCCCGGCCAGCCTATGGTTGAAGTCCCCGCAGGCACAGGACAGGCCAAGGCGACTAAAAACGGTTCGGACAACCAACCGCGGCTACGACTTTGGCCGGCGCCGCCAGAATCATCCGCGGCTGTTCGGATCTCGACATTAGACCTAGAAGACGAGATTGAGCAGTTTCGAACAGAAACAATAGCTGCCTTAATGGCCGTGTCGGCGCCAGAACGTGATCGGCAAGAAGAAATAGCAAACGAAAGTCCTTCAGAAGATACAGGATGTGCAGAGGTTCTCGCGTCAGGTGATACTGCGCTTATGCGGTATCCGAACCTTGCGGTAGGCGTTGCCCCGGAAATTCGCGCGCGCTTCAGAGCCGCTGCCATGGTTGCCGGGGTACCAGCAAAGTTAGATGTACTCGGCCAGATTTTATCCGTGAGCGATGATCCTATGGTTCGCCACCGCGCGCTTTATGAAATGGCACGCACGCATCTTCGGGCGGGCGAACCACTGGACTCGCCCCGGCTACGCGCTTGGATCCAGAATTTGCAGGCACTTAGCGAGCAGTTGGGCCATGAGTTGGACCCCAGGCTTCAAGCCGATACCGACTATCTCACGGCATTTGTCTTGCTAAGAAGAGGGCAAACAGAGCCCGCGCTGCGTTACATTGACCGCGCCAATCAACGCGACCCGAACTTCTTGCGCGCGCTCTATCTCTCGGTTGAAGCGAGGATGCAAAGTCTGTCTTTGGCCAACATACCGGGAGCGAAAGTATCGCGTTGCGATGAAAATAGTGCTCATCTTTTGCGAAGTCTTCGGCGAATAGAAGCCCTGACCAAAGACCGTAAACAGTTGATCTATTTGGCCGAGTTCATGGCAGAATTGCCTGGAACGGCCCAAGCCCGCGATTATGTATTAACTGCGCTCCTCCTGCGCATAGGCCGCGAAGAAAGTGCTCGCGCGATTGGCAACAAGATTTTGATTTCACCAGATAACGGTGACCGTTGCATAGCGCTTTTTCAACAAGCAACCGCAGAGCTTTTTGAGACCTATCAGGAGGCCGGCCTATCGGCCAAACAGTGAAATGACATCTGCCAATTTGTCCCAAGTTTTCTCGGTTTTGCTGACGCTAATACCGCTAACAGCCTTCGCGACGTGTTCGTCAAGAGATCACAGTTGGAAGCGCCTGGCCGTTTGGTGCTTGGCTGCGCTCGTGCTGTTGATTCTTAATGACCTTGGGGATGTACTACGCGCGGAGAGGGATAGGGTTCGGTCGCCGGTTGACTTTGGGCGACTCAGCATAGCCCTATTCCCGGGCGTATCGGTTCTTACCGGTTCATTGCTTCAACGCGAATTCAAGCAAATGGGTATATTCTTTGGCCTAGTGTCTGGGTGTGTTGCAGCCACTCTTGGTCTAGTAATGGTACACACGGTTAACTCAGCCCTGTCGGATTTTTCAGTAACGCCACTTCCACAACAACTTTTGGGAATTCTTAGCCTTGGTATGGGTGTTGTCATTTCGCTCGCCGTAGGGCGAACTATGAATGCGTCTTCAGTTGGCATTTCTCTATTTGCACTCGCGGTACCTTCGGGTTTGGTTTGGCTCGATTACGGCACAACGCTCGTAAATACGGTGGCATTCTGCTTGTCTTTAACTGCGTCCGCGACCTTGTTCGGTCAGCTTTCGTACAAGCCTCTGCATTAAATGCGAGTAAGCTGCAGGCTTTTCACATGCGAGTGGTCTAGCGTTTCAATGGACAGCCTGAGTTCTTTGACAAAGGCTTTGTTGCATTCGTCCTTGTTTCGCGAATCCGAACAAACGAGGGAAAATACATCTCGAGCCGCGAGACCATCCGTGTCACTGTTGGTGGGCAAGTATGGTAAACTAACCCAATTTCCCTCGATATCTGGTTGTGATCCAGAGAAGATTGGTTGTATTTGAACCTGTCTGACTAAGCGGGTCGGATCTAATTGAACGATAAAGAGCGAACGCCCCTTTAACGTTATCTCAACACCGGCAACTACGACAGTTGGGTAGGTCGTTTCTACCGAGGCCATTTCTTGGTCGCGAAGATCTAGATTGCCAACTTGATACGACACTGCTGTCACTGCGGCGCCGAGCGCCAAGAACCAAAAAAATAGTGAGCGCATGGCCTGCTCCTGCATTGTCTGTTTCACTTAAATCGAAAAAGCAAGGCAAGAATAGGGCAAAACACTTAATGCGAGGTAAGCGGTGCGCTGTTGATTTCCACCCAGAACTGAATAGCCCCTGACCTGCCCCCCGCGAAATCCCTCACCGTGATGTAGAGTTTGCGCCAGCTTGGTCCGACCCCGAACCTTCTACCGCCCTTGGCGAGAGTTTTCCGGCTTTGATCAGGGTAACAGGCTGGTGATGTCCCCTGATTTCGTCAGCGTGATCGGGGTCTTGTTGCCGATCGCGCCATGTGGCCGTTCCTCGTTTTAGTATCTACGCCAAGCCTCCAACTTTTCGGCCGCATCTGCAAGCGTCAGGAACCAAGGGGCGTTCAGGCACTCGGCACGGAACCGGCCATTGAACGCTTCAATGAAAGCATTGTCTGTTGGCTTTCCCGGCCGTGAGAAGTCGAGCGTGACACCGCGCTGATAGGCCCAGAGGTCCATGTCGCGGGAGATGAACTCGCTGCCCTGATCGACCCGGATCGTCTTGGGATAGCCCGATCTGCGGCACACCCGGTCCAGTGTCGCCACGACATCCTCGCCGCGATAGCTGAACCGCGCGTCGAGCACCGGAACGTATCGCGAGAACGTGTCCACGACCGTCAAGACCCGAAGCTTCCTGCCCGTCGCCAGCTGGTCATGGACAAAATCCATCGCCCAGACATCGTTCGGCCCGACGGCTTCGGCACGGTCATCGCGCAGCTTGGCCTTCACCCGCCGCTTCGGCGTCTTGTTCCTGAGCTGCATGCCCAACTCCCTGTAAATGCGATAGACTTTCTTGATGTTGATACCCCAGCCCTCGCGGTCCAAGAGCACATGAACCCGGCGATAGCCGTAGCGCACACGTGTCTCGCAGATCTCCTTGATCCGCTTTTCCACGGCAGCCTGATCGACGCGGCGGGATTTGTAGTGGAACGTCGAGCGATCAAATCCGATGGCGCCACACGCCGTCCGGATCGAGACCGCCCAATCGCTGCACATCCCGCGCACCAGTTCGCGCATCCGACCAGGCTTCAGATCTTTCGCCGGATGACATCCTGCAACATCTCACGGTCCAGCGTCAGATCGGCCACGATCTTCTTCAGCCGGCCGTTCTCATCCTCGAGCTGCTTCAACCGCTTCATCTCCGTCGGCAACAGACCCGCATACTTCTTCTTCCAGTTGAAGTAGGTGGCCTGGCTGATGCCCGCCTTGCGGCAGATCTCCGCAACCGGCGTGCCCTCTTCGCCCTGCTTGATGATGAACGCCTTCTGCGCGTCCGAAAACTTCGATGCCTTCATCTGATTCCGCTCCTCTCCCAGCCGGGAAATCATAGCGGAAAACTCCACCTTCAAACGGCCCAGAATACGGGGATCAGATCAAACGAGGAGACGGATTATGAAGCGATCGAGGTTCAGCGAGGAGCAGATCATCGCGATGCTGAAGGAGCAGGAGGCCGGCATGGCGACGGCCGATGTCTGCCGCAAGCACGGGGTGAGTTCTGCGACCTTCTACAAATACAAGGCGAAGTATGGCGGGCTCGAGGTGTCGGATGCGCGACGGCTGAGGGCGCTCGAGGACGAGAACGGCAAGCCCAAGAAGCTGCTGGCCGAGGCCATGCTGGACAACGCGATCCTGAAGGATGTCGCGGCAAAAAAATGGTAGCGCCCGGTGTCAAGCGGGAAGCGGTGGCCCACGTCGTTGCGACACACGGGGTGAGCCAGCGCCGGGCGTGCCAGGCCCTGGCCGTGGATCGGTCGAGCGTGCGCTATCGCAGCGTCCGCCCTGACGATGCCGGGGCAAGGACAGCGATGAAGGCCGTGGCGGCAGAGCGACGGCGCTTCGGCTACCGCCGCATCCACATCTGCTTGAGCGGCAGTGGATCGTGATGAACCTCAAGAAGCTGCGGCGGCTCTATCGGGAGGAGAAGCTCCAGGTGCGTCGCAGGGGCGGCCGGAAGCGGGCCCTCGGCACGCGTCGGCCGATGCTGCTGCCAGATGCGCCGAACATCCGCTGGAGCCTCGACTTCGTCAGCGACGCGCTGACGGACGGACGCCGGTTCCGGGTGCTGGCCGTGGTCGACGACTACAGCCGCGAGTGCCTGGCGCTGGTGGCGGACACGTCGCTGTCGGGACATCGCGTCGCCCGGGAGCTCGACGCCGTGATCGCCCGGCGGGGGCGCCCTGCCATGGTGGTCAGCGACAACGACACGGAGCTGACCTCGATGGCGATCCTGTCGTGGTGCCAGCGCACCGGCGTCGAATGGCACTACATCGCGCCGGGCAAGCCGATGCAAAACGGCTTCGTCGAGAGCTTCAACGGGCGCTTCCGGGACGAGCTGTTGAAAGAGACACTGTTCTCGACCCTCGGCGAGGCCCGGCAGCAAATCCGTGCCTGGCAGGACGACTACACCCACCACCGCCCGCATTCCGGCCTCGGGAACATGACCCCGGCTGAGTTCATGGCAATGAGGGGCTGGAAATGCGCGCCGCGTAGTCCCAGAAATCAACCCGCGGATTCTCCGATTGGCCGGAGGAGAGGCGGGTGTCAGGTCAGTGAGCAGGCCGCCGCGCTGGCGGGTCTGGCTCCGATCGCACATGACAGTGGCGCCATGCGCGGCAAGCGCGCCATCGGAGGCGGCCGCCGACTGTTACGACACGTGATGTTCCAGGCGGCGCTCGTCGCCAGCCATCACAACCCGCTCCTGAAAATCTTCGCCGACCGTCTTCGTGCCGCCGGAAAACCACACAAGGTTGTCATCACAGCAGTCGCCCGCAAACTCGTCACAATCGCAAACGCGATTGGCAAATCTCGTCTCAAATGGTCCCATCAGGCCGCATGAGAAATACATTTGCTAGGCACGGCAGATTACGCAATTCGGGCTAGGCGGCTACCGTTGGCTGAGGCAGGATTGGCTCCCTTAACGTCGGTCGAACTCTCCAATGCCAGCCTTTTCTGGGAGCAATTGGACTGCAGCAACGTCTCCCGAAATGGTGGAAGATCGGGAGTAAGGCTTCCATGGGGCTTCCCAATCGGGCTGGAAACCTTCCTCCATCGCCGACCTGAGCTGTGCGAAACTGGGTGCAGAGTTTTCCCTCAGGGCCTTGATTAGCAAAGCTCCTAGCCTGCCCATGCTTTGTCCCTCCTGTGTGGGCGACAGGAACTTTGGTATCGGAATGTCTGTTGTAAGAGTGCCGGGTTTGGCAGCATAAAAAACTAAGCCATCAGACACGATGTCGTCCCACATACCGCGCACGATGCCGCTAAAGAATGCGGCATCGACTACGATGTCCTGTTCAATAGTGGCGTAACAATTGTCGAATAAAATAACAAAAGGCACCGGAGGGTTGCCCTCTGGCGGGAAGCCTATTTGCTCGCGCGATTGCTCCTCTCTCTGCATCAACTCCTGCGCACGCATCGCGGTTTCTAACCCGGATAGTGGTCGCGTTAGATCGGGCATGATCTGCGAGGGTAGGAAATCGTCCATATACCGCATACTATCATGAGTCCGGTAATTCACCGCTGCCGAAAGGATGTCTCCGTTCCAGATTGTTTTTTGCACCAAAGCACTTACGCCCAACTGGCTGCGTTCTCTAGGGTTGACCACGGCATCGCCGGGCTGGACAAACAGTATATCGAATTGGGGGTCGCCGTAGGCGTGGCCCATAATATATACCAGCAAACGGGGGGATTGAGCGTTATCGGCACGCATACGTTTTTTGATATCGATAAGTGCATTTATGATATCTTCGCGTGTCACGACGTGGCCAGATTTGCCTTCCGAAAGCCGAGAAGTCAGCACGATCCCATAAGACGCACCGCTGGCGATCAACTCTTCCGCAACCATTTGGGCTGAAATTTCCGCCGAACGCAACTCTATAAGATCATCGTTACCCTTGACATACTCGCCGATACCGATCGACAGGAAGTACAATCCGCTTGCCTCAATCTCGGGAGAGGGGCGGTTTTGCGCCAGCGAAGGCCCAGCAAGAAGGGCGACACAGACGGCGAGACCACGGATCAGTCGGGCAGTAATGCAAAACAATGCGAAACCTCCATCGCGAAAGACTTTTTGACTAACCACGCCCTAAAACCAATTCTCTGGTCGACATGGTGTTTGATCTGAGCTTCCAGCGCAGCCAAGTCCTGTATAATGGCTGCAAAGGGTGTTAGCATAAGAGGCACGCCTTCATCCAGTATTCGGCGCGGAGGCTTCGCTCCGACTGCAAAATCCTTTAGATCCCTTTCGACTTGGTCTAGGCATGGATCGAAATCAACCAACTGATTTGGCACCATGTAGCGCAACTCTTCATAGATCTCGTATTGTCTTCTCTGATCCGAGCTAGGTCGTTCTCTCAGCGGCGTTTGAGAAGCGCTCTGTGAAACTTCAATTTTGTACACGGAATCTCGGGCTTTCTTCAGCAAAACCAGCGTGCCACTCATTTCGTAGCGAACCTGTGCACGATGATCGAGATAGAAGGTGAACAATGTAAGCAGAAGCCCGCCAATGCTGACCAGCAAACCGGCGTCACGCAAGAGTCCAAGAATCCAAGTCGGTCTTTTGCGCCAAATCTGTCTACACAGACCGAGCACCGTTTCGCCTTCGAATCCCGTATCTGGCTCATTCTCCGCCATCGGGAACCCATCTGTGAATGGTTCGGTACCGCCCCGTTGAAAGGTTCGGCACATCCGTCATTAGTATCATAACGCATGCACTGATGACATTCGGGTCTTTCACGAAACGGGCCGAGTACACCCGACTCTGGTTTCCAGCACTGATATGAAGTTCCGGCAAGTTTTCTGCCAGTGACCAGGATAGAACAGCCGTCTTTCCCAGATGGGCTCTGCATCTGGCAAGGTTAGTCGCGGCCAGGGTCATGTCATGACCAACCAACACCTGTTCGACCACACCACCATCGAGGAAACGAATGTTAGTTGCAAGACATTCCGTCGGAACCGGCTGCGACGGAGTTGGGGCCAAGATGGTTTGGGCATATTGAAGACTCCAATAACCCCTTTCCCCACAGGGTGGTGATACGTAACAAACTTTCGAATCTCCAAAACAAATGTCTTCTTGGGCGAAAGCCGCACCATAGAGCAATAGTGTGCAGCTAAAGAGGATGAAATAGATCACCTTTTTTTCGGTCCAGCAAGCCATACTACCTAGTCTCCTTAAAATTGGGACTGTCCGCATCGAGCATATCTGATTGATCATTAGTATATTTTAAGCCATTGGTCCATTGGAACGGTGCTTCCTGGCGTGGACGTTAGGTCATTTTGACAAATGACGCATCCAAAGACGGATCGATGTGATGTCGATGAAGCCGAGGTAGCTTTCCGCAGTTTCATCGTATCGGGTAGCGACCCTGCGAGCGTTCTTTAGCTTGTTGAAGCAGCGCTCGACAAGGTTGCGCCGCCGGTAGAGTAATCGGTCCACGCCGACGCGCTTTTTGCGGGACTTGCGCATCGGAATGACCGGCAGGACATCCCGTTTTTCCATGGTTTCCCGAATGCTGTCAGCATCATTGCCCCGATCAGCGAGCCGGACGCTCGGTTTGGGCAGGTTATCGGCCATGACCAAATCAAAGCCGAGGTAGTTGGACGTCTGACCGGGAGTGATCTCGGTCCTCATGGGCAGCCCTGCAGCATTGACGAGGAGGTGGATCTTGGTCTTGAAACCACCGCGAGAACGGCCGAAACCATGTTGTGGTGTCCCCCTTTAGCGCCCGCAGCCTCCCGCTCGGCACATTGCTGACGCAATGCCCTGCCGGGCCGTGGATGATTGGCGCGAATAACCGTGCTGTCGATCATTTGCAGGGCGTCTGGCACGGCCTCACTCTGGTTCAGGGCTTCCATGATCTACTCCCAGAGCCCAGCCAGCGTCTAGCGCCGGAACTCGCGGTAAACGCTCGACCACTTGCCGAACTCCTCGGGCAGGTCACGCCACGGCGCGCCTGTACGAGCGATCCAGAAAACCCCATCCAGAACAAGGCGGTGATTAGTAGGTTTGCGCCCGTTAGGCGCGCGGACGGCCGGGATGTATCGCTCAAAGAACGCCCATTCCTCATCCGACATCAGGTCTCGTGCCAAGCTGGTCTCCATCGCAGATACCAGCTTGAATCACGCCCAAAAGCGACTGTGAATCCCTTTTGTCAACACGGCCTAGGAGCCTTCAACGCGTTGCCGAGCGGCTCGGGCGCGCCGCTTCTCGGCCGGGCCGCGCAGATAGGCTCAGGTCTGCTTTGTGAGCATTGCCGAAGGCTGTGGCGAAAGTCAGCTCATCGACGTCTATCCTCTCAGCCGTTTAGCCCGCTCCGCAATCCTGACTACCTGCGCGCTGGCGATCAGTGCAGCGGTCCGTACGACTGCAGGTGCCTGCACCGCACCTCGCCCGATCGCTTCGCCTGTCGTGAGCGCACCGATCCGTGATCTGCCCTTGACGCCGTTCGTATTGAAGATCCCCCGCATGATACCGGCCGAGCCAGAGACCACAGCGGGTGCCGCAGCCACCATCAGGTTTCCGGAGATCCCCCGCACGATCAGGGGCGTTGCCGCGACGAAGCCCTTGGCGAGGAACACCATGACGAAGAACGGCACCAGCGATCCGATGTTGGTTGCCGAGTTCGGATCACCGAGTTGGGCGAGCAGAGAATTCGCCATGCCGACGACGGTCGAGAACATGGCTGCGATGACGATGGGGTAGAAGGCATAGCTGACCGTCGTCGAGACCCACCTATGGAAGAAGTCCTTGGTTGCATCGAAGAGCGACAGTGCGATCATGATCGGAGCGAGACCAAGCATGAGGGTCAGCATCATCTTGGCGAATATGAGCACGATGCCGGTCATGAAGCCAAGAAGGCTCAACAGAACGAGCCCTATGCCGCCCAAGATCGCACCTGTCATCCAGTTCAGGTTGCTGCCGATGGCGTTCAAGTATTGGCTGAACTCTGAAATGAGATCATCGAACTCGGCCGCGAAGTATGTGGCCCCCGCCCCTCCGCCGCCGACCGAGGAAATCAGGGCTCCAGCGACATAGTCGAGCCCGCCGATGATGGCATTCGCGACCGCGTTGAAGTTGGCCCAGTTGAAGGCGAAGAGCCCTATCAACATCAGCTTTATCAGGTACCAGAAGAAGCTGGCCCCATCCATGCTGCGGAACTGGAATGCCATGTTGATGCAGACGCCGATCAGCGAAAGCGTGACCATCAGCAGGACGATCGTGCCGACATTGCCTGCCACAGCCCCGAACTGGGATTCGGCCGCATCGACAAGGAACGCGTCTGCGGTTCCGACCATCCAACTGACGACACCCACTACCAGGACCCTTGCGCTTCGCAGATATCCTGCACTTCACGGGCGATCTGGTTTTGTTGGTCCCTGAGGGCTAACCGAGCTTGAGTATGTTCCACCTGAGTACTTGTCGCAAAACGTGCTTCATATTCCGCTGAGGCAGCATCCCATGGTGGGAAGCGGATTTCACAGCCACAATCGCCTGATGACTTGATCCTGCCAAGAACGCAATTCATAGAGCCGCATCATGGTTCGAGCCTTGTAGGCGTCCCGCGGATTGATTTCGTCCATCCAAGTCGGTCGCGCCGGACGATCGTTGCAGATCCGGTATTGTTGAGGCGACATATCGACTGTGAGATCGTTTGAAACCTGAGGCGAAGTCTGCGCCACAAGGGGGCCCGCCAAGGCGGCAAGCATGAGTGCGAGAATTGGTTTTCGCATCTGGGGGGTTCCTTTTTTACTCAGCGGCAACGGAGGGGCTCTTGTTGCCTCTGCCGTCGACCGTGTCGAGGTTCAAATCTGTGGTTTGACCCGGGAGGAAGAACTCGGTGATTCCGCGCGCGCCTTCATGGCGGCCTGCCTGAATGATCACGTCGATCGAGCCTTCGATGTAATCGATCATGTCGGCGTAGTTCATCGGCACATCCGTTTTCAGGGCGGCGATGGCGAGGCGGCGAACAGCAAGTTGTGGGGTCTCGGCATGCAGCGTGGTCAGCGATCCACCGTGGCCGGTGTTGATTGCCTCGAGAAACGTCATCGCCTCGCGCCCGCGGACTTCGCCTAGGACGATCCGGTCAGGTCGCATGCGAAGCGTTGAGGCCAAGAGCACATCGGCACTGCGGGCATCGGTGTCCCGGTCCGCGATCAACGTCACAACATTGGGCTGCTCGGGGCGCAGCTCGGCCGCCTCCTCGATGGTGATGATCCGCTCTTCGGGTGGGATCAGCGAAAGGATCTTGCGCGCCGCGACCGTATTGCCGGTCGAGGTGCCGCCGGAGACGATCATGTTGAGCTTGTTCTCGACGCAAAACCGCAGCGCGGCGTTCCGTTCCCGGCGCAGACCCTCAAGGCTGCATTCCTCGCCGAAAAGGAATCCGAGTTTGATCTTCTCAAGCGGCAGGGAGGAAAAGAACCTAAGAGAAATCGAGAAACCGCCCTCGACTGCCGGCGGCTGGATCACCTGCGCGCGGATCGGGCGATCACGATATAGGATCGAGACCGAGACGATGGGCTTCTTGATGCTGAGCGTGGTCGAGGCGGCGGAGGCGATCTGGTTGCCGAGGTCCTTGATCTCAGTCGGGCTCAGCGGGCTGCCGAGACCTCGCATGAAGTGATCGCCCTGGAATTCGCCCCAGACTTGTCCGTCGGGATTGATGCAGATCTCGATCGTGTCTTCGCGCAGGACCTCGGCGCCGAAACGGTCGAGCGACGCTTCCAGATAACTTGCAGCCATGTCAGAAAATCTCGAGGTCACGATCAACCATGACGGTGATCCGCGTACCCTGATCGACATGTATCACCGGCCGGATCGCCAGATAGTCCTGCATCACGCTTTGCGTACTATCGCGCAGGTCCGTGCCGACATCGCTCGCAACATCGGCCGCCGCTTCGCTGTCGATTTGGCCCGCTGCAGCCGCAGGCAGGGCGCCGATCAAGGAGATCAGCGCGGCCGAGCCGAAGCGCTGCGCGAAACGCGTGTCGACAAAGCCGGTTGTGCCGGTGCGGCCCAACTCATCCCCGCCGAAGGCACTGATTTCCACGGTCTGGTTGTCGGGCAGGATGATCCGGTCCCATGCCACCATGACGCGCGATTGGGCAAGTGCGACATCGGAGCGGTAGCGCCCGATCAGCTGCGCGCCGCGCGGGATCAGGATACGCGCTCCATCGATAGAATGGACGTCTTCCGAGACGATGGCGCGGATCGCGCCGGGCAGTGTGCTCTCGAGGGCCGTCTCTGTCACAGCCTGAATCATGGTGCCCTGAACAACCGTGTTCGATGGGTTCGCGATCACTTCGGCACGTGTCACCTGCACAGGTTGTGCGCCCGAACGAACAAAGGCTTCATCTACATTCAAACGTGCAGCTTCCAGCGCATTTTCCCCATCCGCACCCGCGCCCATCCCGGAGAACGCGATCATAGGGGACGCGATACGCTCTGCGCGGGCCTCAGCTTCTGCAGCGCGCCGCCTTTCGAGTTTGGCCAGCCGCAATTCTTCTTCACTTGGCCCCAATGAGGTCGGCTCTTCTGGTGCAAGCCGTGCAAGTTCCAAGTCCATTCGGAGCTGATCCAATTCGCGATCCCGCTCTGTCAGCTGCCGCTCGAGGGCACGCTGAGCCTCGGCGGATGCTTCCTGTAAGGTGGCAATTTGCGCCGTCAGGTCCGCAATAGCTTGCTCCGCCCCGCTGTCCGCGGCCTCGGCCGGTCTTGCGCGCAGGTCCTCGAGTTCCGCTCTCAATGTCGCAAGACTTTCCATCAGCGCGAGTTCCGACTCGCTCGGACCTGTGTCCGCAGGCGGGGCTTGGCTGGGCTGCGGGGCAGAAATCGGCGACAGATCTCCGAATCCGGGGCCGCTGCTCTGGAACTCCTCCGGCGCGGCGGTTGCCATGGGTGCTTCTGCTGACGGCTGCAGGGCAGCCCATGCCAGACCGCCTGCTGCCGCGATGCCGACGACCCCAAGGATCGCGGCAAGCGGCGCAGGCCGCTTGCTTGCCTTCGCTTTGCCTGTCGAGCCTTCGAGAGCCGCGAGGCGCGCGGCGAGGTCTTCCGTACCTTCGGTCATGATGTGGCCTGTCCTGCGTCCTGGACGCAAACCACCACTTCGCCAAGGCGAAGGACCCATTGTCGGTTGACGCCGGACACGCGGATGACGCCGTCACTTGAGGTGTGGCTGTTCACCGCGCGTTCCCTGCCGTTCGTATATCGGAAGATGGCCGGCACTGGGGCATTCCGTGCAAACCGGAAATACGTGAAGGTACCATCATCCCAGATGGCCGTCGGCGTGAACTCTTCTCGGGCACTGACCGCATAGTTCGCGTTCGGCGCATCGGCCGCAACCGCCCCGGCGAGTTGCACGCGGTTTTCAGGATAACGGAACTGCACGACATAATGCGGCGTCTCCCGGGCTTCGACGACATGGAAGTAGTAGGAGCGGCGGTTGGTGTAGACGGTGATGTTGGTGGCGACGCCAGATGCTGTCGGCTTGATGGCGAAGGCACGGCCACCAGGGACACCGTCGAATTGAAAACCGACCGTATCGCCGGCGATGATCGAGCGGATGGTTTCACCATCACCGAATTCGACTGTGGTCACGCGGGTCAGAGTCGTGACGACACGGTAAACCTGGCCTTCGGTCCAGGTCGCCACGCGCACGCGATTGTCGTGAGAACCC
Organism: Sagittula stellata E-37; assembly: GCF_039724765.1. Lineage (NCBI taxonomy): Bacteria > Pseudomonadati > Pseudomonadota > Alphaproteobacteria > Rhodobacterales > Roseobacteraceae > Sagittula > Sagittula stellata. Next base: position 340,469 of record NZ_CP155730.1, read on the forward strand.
GGGCGGGGCGTGGTCTCGGCCAGGGCGGTCGTTCCAGCAAGCGCGAGAATGCCGGCGGCCAGAAGCGCAGAGATTGGAGTCCGAGTCATTCGGAACGGTCCGATCGGATGGCATATTGGGTGACGGTGAAACCGAAAGGGTTCTGCCAGACATCGTCGATCAAGCGGGTCCGTTCGGGCTGAAAAGCGAACATCAATGTTGCGGTGAAGGATCCGTCCTGTGCCCCTTGCGGGTTGGTCAGGCGCTTTCTGAGACGCACCTGCGCGCGGTTCTCGCCGATCAGCGTGATCGAGGCGATCTCGACGGCCATCTCGGCCGCGGGGCCATATCGCGTCGGCGGATAGCTCTCCTGCCCCGAGGTCCACATGGCACGCATGCTGGCCTCGGCCGCACCGGTGGATTGCGCCAGCACCCGGCGCACGCGCAGATCGTTGTCGAGCTGGTTATAGGTCTCGCGGTCGAGGATGTAGCGATAGATCTGCGCCTCGATGATCGCAGGCCGCTCGGTAAGCCGCACCGTCTCGACCGTGGCATTGGCCAGGGCGAGACCGGTCGCGGGATCATAGGGCACAACGACTGGCGGGGGCGTCTCGATCATCAGGACGACAGCCGCAGCGGCAAGGCAGCCGAAGATCCCGAAGCCAGCCCCGCCAAGGCCGATCATCCGCCAGAGCTGCTCCCGGCGCAGCGCGCCATGGATCAGTTCCTCCTCAACGAGTTCCCGCGCACTCATGCCTGCCGTCATGTCCGGTGCCTTGGCCATGGCCGCAGGCTCGGCAGGGTGAAGTCCATGTAGCGGCGCTCTTCGGCGACGGTGGCGGCATCCACCACGCCCGCGTTGCCCGCGCCGAGTGTCTGGATCGCTTCAAGCTCCCACATCCGGGTCATCGCGATGGCCAGTTCCGCCGTGACGCGGGTGTTGTGATCCATCGACTCCTTGAGGTCCTCGATGTCGGGGATCATCGCGACGAGCTGTTCAACACGTTCGAGCGACTGAGCGGCCTCGGCATGGCTGTTCTGGGCCGCCGCCGACATCACGGCGCCGGTTGTGGCGCGGGTGGCGACACCTTCTGCGCCGGGATTGCCGCTGGTGGCAATCTCGCGGAGTGAGTCCTCGTCAAACCCGGCACTTGCCAGCGCCTGTTCCATCTGCGTGCGCATGGGCCCGGCATTGGGCCCGATGAGAGCGCTCCAATCGCCCGCCTGGATGCCTCGGATCAGGCCGGGTATGTCTTCGAAGTTGGCCTCAATCAAGGTGTCGAGGTCCCCGCCCATGGCAAGCCCGAGGATGCTGCGCGGCCCGGTGATCGAGGCATGCATCTCGTTCAGCTGATCGAGCTGGCTTTGCAGCATGTCCAGTTGCTCCAACGCATTGTCCAGAAGATCGGTCTGGATCCCGAAATCCTGCAGCATCTGCTGAAGCTGGCGGATTTCCTGGGCAATGTTCTGGGTGTCCACCGTGGGCACACCCTGTGCCGCGGCAGGTCCGGTGACATTGAGGGCAAGCGCGAGAGCGATGCTACCGGCGAAAAGGGAACGGGGCAGGCGCAGGTTCAACGCAAATCCTCCTGACTGTAATCCATGTATTGCCGCTCGGCAGCCTGGGCGGCCGCCCAGGCGATCTGCTCGGCGCTGAGTGGCTCGGTTCGGGCGGCCTTGATCCGGGTCCGGATTGCGACCAGCCGGGCCAGTTCGGCCCGGGCATAGGTGTTGAGTGCGATGGCCTCGTGGAGATCTTCGGTCTCACCGAGGCGGGTGATGATGTCCTGAACCCGCAGGGCGGCGGCACGGACCGAGACCAGCGAATAATCGCCATAGACCCCGGCGCCATGGGCCGAGAGGCTGAAACTCGCGTTGGCGAGGAGCACAGGGTCGATGGTGCCGAGCGCATCGATGCCGCCCACGGCGGCGAGGTAGCTGTTGTACTGCTGCGGGATCACCACGACATAGTGCTGGGTTTCCGCGAAGGGCGGCACACCGCCATAATCCTGCACGTTGCCCGGACCGGCGTTATAGGCGGCGAGCGCATGGATAATGCTGCCATCGAACATGTTAAGCATGTGGACGAGGTATCGCGCACCGCCCGTGACCTGCAGATAGGGATCGTCGTAATAGGCTGGGTAGATCCCGAGATCGCCCGCTGTGCCGGGCATGATCTGGGTAAGTCCGAAGGCCCCCACGGGTGAGCGTGCCCCGATCTGGAAACGGCTTTCCTGCCAGATCAGCGCCTGCAAGAGAAAGCGCCATTGCACGAGTGAAAGACCCGCGCGGCCGACCCCGGACAGACTATGGGTGTCGCGTGCTGCGCGGATGATCAGCTCCTCAATCCCCTCCCGGGCATCGCCGAACATCCGCGCAGCCGCTGGATTGGTATCCTCGGGCGCATAGAGACTGGCGGCCGCGCTTTCGATGCCGTCCACAGTCCCCTGCCCCGCCTCGAGCCCGGCCACGGTGCCTGCGACATCGCCGGAGCCGAGGGACATGGCATCCATCAGCCCTTCGAGGGAGGCGAGTTGCTGACGCTCGATCTCGGCCAGTTCCTCCTCGCGGCTTAGCCGGTCCTGCTGCAGTGCCAGGTCCCGATCGGTCTGCTCAAGGATGGTCTGCCGCTCTGCGAAGAGGCGCAGGTCGAAGGTCGGCACGCCCTGGGCGACCGCTGGCCCCGCCGTGGGAGCTGCCAGTGCAAAGCCGATCATCGAGAGAGGAAGCCAGGTCCGCATTGGTTCAGCCGCCCGCCCCCAAGAGGACGAAATCGCAGGCCGTGTCGCGCGCCCCCATGGTCGAGATCGTGGCGGTGGCGGTTCCTGCCTGCGCAGGAGCCTCGCGAAAATTGAAGCAGTTGGCTTGCGGGGGGGTGTGCTGTGCACAGGCTGTCAGGGTCAGGCCGAGCCCGAGCAGCACGACGCTGCGAATGATGGTACGGGTCATGTCACTCTCCAGAAATCAGGACGGTCGCGATAATCGGCGCCCGCAAGCGCTTCGCCTTTCTCCATTCCGCCAAGGATGGTCACGAGCGGGCCGAGCGCGCTGAGATCGGCATCGATCACGACCGACCCGCGGTCGTCGCGGACAAGCGCGAGCCGCGAGGCGGAACCGACGCCCAGGAGCACGTCGAGTTCTTTCTCGGTCAGGCCGAGCATCGCGTAGTCAGCGGCCGAGGCGCGGATGTTGGGCAGAAGCACTTGCGTTGGCACGGCTTCCACAATGGTCTTGCCGGTCCGCGTGCGCTCAAGCTGGCTGGCATATTGCGTCATCATCACGACGACGGCGTTCTGCTTGCGGGCGGTCACCAGCCAGTTTGAGAGGCGCTCTGCGAAGTAGGCGTTGTCGAGGGCTTTCCATGCTTCGTCGATGACGATGATGGTGGGCTTGCGGTCCTCGATCACCCGCTCGACCCGGCGGAAGAGGTACGACAGGACCGCCATACGTTCCCGCTCACTCTCGGAATCGAGAATGCCGGTGAGGTCAAAGCCCGCGACGTCGCCGTCGATGCTGAAGCTGTCCTCGGCATTGGCCCCGAAGATCCAGCCGTAGCGACCCTCGGCCGTCCATTCCTGCATACGCTCGAAGAGATCGCCCTCGTCATCGGTCGAGACCAGCAGCGAGGCGAAATCCGACCAGTTCCTGAGCCCTGCATGTCCTGCGCTCGCGTTCTGACGCACGACCTCCTGCAATCGGTTGGTTTGAACCGGGGTCAGCGGTCGATCGCGCCGCTCCAAGAGGCTCGCGAGCCAATCAGCAAGCCATGCCTGGCCCCGCATGTCGATCTCGGTCTGGAGCGGATTGAGCCCCGTGGGCCGTCCGGCACGCACCGTCGAATAGCTGCCCCCTAGCGCGCGGACGGCCATTTCCATGCCGGCGCGATAGTCGAAGACGACGACCCGCGCGCCAGCGCGCCGGGCCATGGTCATCAGGAAAGCCGCCAGCACGGATTTGCCCGAGCCGGGACGGCCGAGGATCAGCGTGTGGCCTCCCGTGGGTTCGCGGTCCGGTGCGCCCTGTTCGTGGAAGTTGAAGCGAAAACCGCTGCGCTCGGGCGTCGGGAAAAGCGTGATCGGCACGCCCCAAGGGACTTCTCGACCTGTCTTGCCAAGGGGCGTGCGGTGGAAGGTGGCGAGATCGGCGAAGTTGTGGTTCGTGATCGCGGCCTTGCGGCTTCGCGCCCCTGTGTTCCCTGGATGCTGCGCCATGAAATGCGCCCTCGCCCCGAAGGCTTCCGAGATCAGGTTGATGCCGGAGGTGGCGGAGATGTTGCGGATCTCGGCCGCGATATCGTCAAGCGCCGTCTGGGTGCGGGCATAGACCGCCACGGTCATGTGGTGGTCGCCGAAGATCAGGCGTTTGGATTCCAGATCGTCCTGCGCGAGTTCCAGTTCCTGCGCGAGGCTGACGGCTCCGTCATTAGCGGCCTGCATAAGCCGCAGCTGCCGCTTGATCCGGCCCGCCATGATGTTGGCGTTGATCGGCACAAAGGAGTGGGTGACCACCATGTCGACGGGCAGATTCAACTCGTCGAGCATCAGGCCATCGGTCTTGGCGGGGTAGTTCTTCACCGCAAAGATCGCCCCGAGCTTGTCGCCCACGGCGCCGTCCGAGAGCGCGATGGTCGTGCCGCGGAAGGTGACGCGGGTATTGGCAACATCTTCGGCGATTACGCCGAGGCGCGACCGGGGGAAGAGCGGATGCTCTTCGCCTGTGTTGAGCGACCCGAGGAAGCCCAGAAGCTCGCCGGTGCTTGCGGCCAGCAGGCGGGGCTTCAGCTCATCGAAGGACGACAGGAGGAACCCGACGACCTCGTCGAGCTTACGCAAGCGGCGGGTCGTGTCCGCTGCATGTCGCGCGCGAGACGCCCCGAGACCGAAGGGCAGACGGCTGCTCGCCTCGGGACGCTTCAGCACCGTCAGGGTCAGGGTCTTGTCGCGCAGGCCAGATTGACCGAGATGCGCGCGCCAGCGCTGGTCGATGGCCGCTGCGAACCCTTCGCCGGGGATGGGCGGCAGGGTCACATCGACCGCTTTCGACACCTTGTGCAGGTAGAAGGAGAACTCGGTCCCCACCTGCGCGACGATGCCTGCCAGGAGCCCGCCGATCCGGTCGAGATGCCCGTCCTCGCTGGTGGTGCTGTTGACCCCTTCCAGCCTGATGCATTGCATCAGCTCGTTGCCGCGTGTCCGGATCGTTCGGTCGTTTACGAGGCTCACATAAGGCAGCATCATTGAGAGCCGCTTCTCGCCCTTGACCCATGAGGGTAGCGCAGTCAGCGGATCGAGCGCCTCCGCCACGTCATCGGCAAGTCCATCACGGGGCATAGCTGTCGCCTCCGTCGAGCTTGCGGTTCGTGGTCGGCGGGGTTTCCTGCAGGGTGATCACCAGGACATCGAGGAAGTTCGGATCCCAGTCCGCGGCCTTCCAGAGTGCCGGCCAGGCCAGCCCCGCGAACACAGCCACCACCCAGCTCTGTACCCAGAGGAACAGGAGCGTCGAGCCGAAGAGCCAGACCATAGCGTACATGATCGGCAAGCCCATCAGCTTGGGTGGCCTGAGAAGACCGATGAACACGCGGGACTGGTCAGCCATGGATGGAGCTCAGGTGGTCCAGATGGCGGCGACGATGGTGGGTGCTGCGGCGATGCCCGCGATTGCAACCACGACCCAGAGCGCCTGAAGGAAATCGAGGATGCCGAAGAGCCAGGAAAGGAACACGCCGATCAGCGCAAGCGTTCCGATCACGATTCCCAAGGGACCGGTGATCGCATCGACAATGCCTTGAAGCAGGGTCTGCACTGGCGAAAGGTCGATGCTCTGCGCAAGCGCTGGACCCGCCAGCACGATAAGGGCCATCGCGCCGAGCGCAACGGTCGAAGGTCTCGGTGTCATGAAAGATCTCCTCTGAGCCGCTCATACACGGCAGTCACACGGGCCACATGCCCTTGGGTTTCGCGAAAAGGGGGAATGCCGCCGTGGCGCGTGACCGCCTCCGGACCAGCGTTGTAGGCAGCAAGGGCCAGAGAGCCCTCGCCGAACTGGTCGAGCATCATCAGCAGGTAGCGGGCTGATCCGTCGAGGTTCTGCACAATGTCATGTGGGTCCACGCCGAGATCGCGGGCGGTGTCTGGCATAAGCTGCCCCAGGCCTATGGCACCGACAGGGCTACGTGCAGCCGGATTGTATGCGCTCTCGACTTCGATATTGGCCCGGTAAAGGAGCGCCCAATCAGTGACTGAAAGCCCTGCGCGACGCAGCGCACCATGCCCGGCATAGCGTAGAGCCGTGGTCTCGATGGCTTGGAGGATTTCTGGGGTGGCGCGGGCGGCAGATCGAGCCGGGATCGCTATCTCGCTCGTTGCGTCAGGAACGCGAGGTTCTGCAAAGAGAAAAAGACGCCCGTTTGCCTCTTGAGACGAGGAAATCAATTGGCCGTCGGGGCGGACCTGGAAGATGAAACCGTCGGCCAGGGCCGGGGGCGCGGAACAAACGCCTGTACCCAAAGCAACGACGAGCGCAGTTGCGCGGTCAGCTGCCTTTGACCGGAGGCGCTGCGTGGCGCTCGCGGCCACCTTCTTCAAGTGGGATGCTAGCGGTCGTACAGCCCATGTCGGCCAGGAAACTGACAAGACCAACGATGGTTTTGAAGTCGCGGAGTTTGAGGACGCTTCGGCTGGTGACGAGCATTTTATCGTCACGCCCATCAGTGGCGACGGCGCGGATGACCCACGAGCCGTACCAGCTGTTGTGGCGCTTCTCCGCTCTCTCCTTGCAGACCACCTCAATGAGGTAGCCCTCGGCGAGTAAGCCGCGCAGTCCGTCTTCGGTGACCACATTCGGTGCTTCTTCTATCATGACCTCCCCTGGGCCCTCCTCATCATGAGTATCGGTCCGCGGGGACATTTTCACACGGGCGATACAAGACAACATAATTGACTGCAAGACGATTTATTTGAGTTGACGAACCGTCTTTGGCTGCAATAGGTAGCTACCGCACGAAACCATAAATTTGAAGTGGCAAAGGAGTTTTGCCCTGCGCATGTTTTGTGCATTTCGATACGGTTTGCTTGGTCTTGTTGTGCCTCTCGCGTCGATTGGCCAAATCGCCAATGCATGTACCGCGCCGGAACGGCCCTTCCTGCCTGAGCGGCCCGAAGACATTCGAGAATATGCCGATCTGCTCCGTTCTGATTTCGAGGGCTACATCGCCGACATTCAGGAATACTTCCGCTGTCTTGATGCCGAGCGCGCCCGCGCGTTTCAGGAGGCGCGCGAGGTCAGTGAAGACTATGGAAGGCTGGTCGAGATATTGGAATGACTCTTCATCGTCTCCATGTTGGAGACTTTGAAAGCAGACACTATATAACTTTAATGTCCGCATAAGCGGACATTAAAGCGTCAAAGCCTTCTCCAGATCGTCGTGCTCGAAAGCACTTTCCAGATAGTCGAGCTCGCGTGCCAGAGCCCCGACCTGATGCGCAACTTCGCGCCACGTCGCTGTCGCTCTTGCGACTTCAGTGACGATTCCCCGGGCGAATTGGGTGCGGAGGCCGAATTCAGGTGCCACGGCCAACACCAGGTCAATGTCACAGGTCCCGTCGTCGAAATCGATCCGTGTCTGCAGGACACGCGGTTTTTCCAACTGGGACGTCGGGTTGATGTCGAACGCCGGCGACAGCCGCCATCCAGCTGGCCCATCCCATAGAAACCCGTGATTGCGCAGATGGTCGTCCGTATTCGAAACCAGAACAGTGAAGACAAGGCGGCGATAGAGTTCTTCACGATCCCTGGCAGCCTGGCTGCCAGTCCTGGTGATCGCGTCTACGATCTCGAGATAGCTGCCAGATACGCCATCCCGGTTCTGGGTCATGGTCATGGCTGACATATACGGGATGCGTTCGCCTGCGGCGCTTCGGTCAAACCGGGCGCTCAGGTAGACCGGCCGATCGCCGATTTTTGCCAGAGAGTGGTCAGCCATGTTCAGGCCGGCCCGATCTGCCAATCGCGCGGCGACTTCCTCCCAGCGTTCCTTGCTGTAATCGTCGTCAGCCTTGGGAAACTTGGCGATCGAGAGCTTGCCCTGCACATCATAGACCGAGCATTTTGGGCGTGCACCGCCAAGCGATGCCCCGGGCGCAAAAATGAGATCGAGGTCCTCGTCTCGTTCCTCGCCAGCTTCGAAACGCCCGACTGCGTCGAGAAGACGCTGGAGCGCGATGTACCCTGGAACGCCATCTTGGATGGGTGCTGCACAGCTGGCATCGCCACGCCATCGCAGCCGTAAGGCTCCGATACGGCTGACATCGGAGACACCCATAAGATAATCCGTCTCGAACAGGGTTCGAACCGGACGTTCCTCCCGCGCAGCGCGGCGCCGTTCCCGACGCCGCATCAAGGCACGACCCCAGTTGTCTGGGGCACTGTCGCCAAGGGCCGGAAACATCTCTCCGTTGCCTGAAGGCACAAACGGCCCGGGCGAGAGAGGCACGCCCTGATCAATAGCAAACCGCTCTGGCCGGTTCAGCCAGTCGTCCGAGTATTCGAAAACGACGGTTTCGCGCGCCCGGGATGGCACACAACGCATGGTGCCGACAGGCACCATCTCTCCATCGAGCTCAATGTCGATTTCGACGACCCGTTCTGCCATGGCCTAGCTGCTCTCCTTGGAGCCAGGCTTCTTGCGCGCAAGAACCGCGCGTTTCGGCAAGCGCTCAAGAGCTGCATGTGCACCTTGGGGATCGTTCCTGGCATCAGCGAGATCTGCAAATCCATCCATCAGGTTCAATGCTTGCAGCACAGCCGCATAGATGCCGATGGACACGCCAGCATCACCTTTTTCGATCTTGTGGTAGGTTGAGCGCGCAATACCCGCCCGCTCGGCGACAACAGACGCCGGCAAGCCGCGGCGCAAACGTGCGTCACGGATATCGGACCCGAGCTTGCGGATCGCTCGCTTGGCTGCGGGGGGAGGTAGGTATGACGCAGGCAATGCTTCTATCCTCGGTCTTATTGCGACCTTTATGTATGCATAAGTAGACATACGGCAAGTGATTGAGTCTCGCTGACTGGCTTCTCCGAGCAATTGCCGCATCCAAACCATAGATCCTGGGCCTTCGAGCCGGATATCCCAATCAAAGAAATCAGATTGCTTTCAATCGTGTTGCATTGTATTCGTGCGAATGGTTTTGTGGGGAGTCGATACATGAGACACCATATCGTGCGGCTGGCGATGGCCGCGACATTGGCACTTTCGGGCCAAGTTCCTCTTGCGACGCCCACAAGTGCCTACCAAGTGGATTGCGCCATCCTGCTTTGTCTTGCTGGTGGCTGGCCAGCATCGGCACCTTGTGCGCATGCTCGAGCCGTCTTCATCCGCCGGATTACCCCCTGGCCCATCGAGCCGCCGCTCCAGATATGGCGCTGCCCTATGGGGGTGTCGTTTTCTCCTGTGGAAAGCCCCGGACCGGCCGAGCGCCTGTTCGACGCCGCATTCCAAGCCACCCTGTCCCAGCAGTCCTTCCCCGGCGACGGACAGGTGATCAAGGTTCAATCCACGGATGGCGCCGACATCGATATCTCGGGCGACGCCTTCGATTTCGTGCGCAGCATTCGCGTCTATCACATTCAGTACCGCCAGCACGAAAACCGAGACGGCGACTGCAATCGCAGCGACTCGACGCGATTGGGGTCCTACGGCGTGCAAGGCGATTACCGATGGACAAGATCCAACGTGGGCCAAGTGCCGGCCGCATCTGGCCTGAGCATCCCGAATGGATGCGGCAGCTACTTCTACCGCTCCGTCTTCGTCGACTGGCGTGATCACGCCGGGACCTATGGTTCTGAAGAAGTTCGCTACTGACAAAATCTGCGCGCGGTTCCGCCGCGCGCGTCCTCACAACCCCGCACGAAAGGCTGTGCAAAGCCCGCAAAAAGGAGACGACGCCAGACCGTGAAGCCTGACGCCGTGCTAGAAAACTCCGTGAACAAGAGTTTCCTAGTGCACCGCCAAAACACCTGCAGCCAGAAAAGTTGTTTTGCTGGCAAGAATGTTGTTGTCTCACGACATGACGTCGGATCTCCAAGGAGACCTCGACCATGGAACCTACGACCGGCCTGATCCTGCGACGGATCACGCAAACAAATCTCTCTGTTGCAGCGCACAAGCTGGCCACCCTTATCCTCGATGCCATCGCCTGGAAGGATGGCTACAACGGTTTGTCGCGCGGAACGGCAGCCTTCACCCTCTCGGCCCTTGCGGAGAAGATGGGTGTCTCACGGCAGTATCTTGCGGTCCTTCTGAGCGAACTTGACACGTCGGCGTTGCAGCTCGAGCGGGCAAAGCCGAATGGCAAATTCGCGCCCTGGATCTTTCGGTTTTCAGCCTTCGACGAGGAGAGTGAAACCCATGATCTCGCGTCAGGTGAAAGCGACACATCACTATCTAGAGATAATAATAGCAAAACTATCTTCTCAGGGCAGATCGAAATCACCGAGAGTTCGAACGTTTTTCAGACCAGTTGGGCGGAGCTCATCAAGGCAGCGAAGGCCACGCTCCCCTGCTGGAACGTCGACGCCCAGGTCATCTGGGATCGCTTCCTCGCCTTCAATCGGTCCCGAGGCAACGGCAGGGTGCCGGCTGGCTTCCTGCTTGGCTTCATGCGCCGATGGCGGAATTCGTCGGGGACTCCGCCTCGTCCCGCGGCCAAGCCGCCCGCGAGATCAATAACCGGCTCCAAAGAGCGCGAATTGCTGAGACAGATGCAAGCCGCGCCAACTGCGAACCGCCAGTTCCACGCGTCCGACTTGTGTCGCTTGATCGGACACGCTGCCTACGAAGCGCGGGTGCTCGATGTGATCCGCAAGTTTGGGTGTCAGAGGTTTTCAGCAACCTTGGCGGTGCACGGACGAGCGGTGTTGGCAGGGCAAATTCCCAGGTAGGTTCGCTTGGCAGGCGTTGTAGGCGGGAAACCCCGCTACAGGCGTCAAGATCCGATAGTGAAGTTTATGTTAAAAAACTGAATGCTCCGAAGCTGAGAGGGCTTCGAACAGCCGTGCGACGGCTTCGGCGCCTGGGTCATTGTTGCCGCGCAATTGATCGCTGCGGACGTAACTGGAACGCCCGGCACCTGCGACGGTCAGGAATGACGTGCTTTCGGCGCCGGAACGCGCCGCTTCGGCAGCGGCGACGAGGCCATCTTCGAGGCGTTCGAGCGCGGGCGCAAAAGCGTCGATCATTGTCCGGTCTCCCGGCTTGGCCCCGCCGATGTCCTGAAGGCTGTGCAGCCCCCACCTCAGGGCCTCCGTCACGGGTAGGCCTTCTGCACAGGCCTCGGCTGCAGCTGAAAAGAGAATTGCCAGCAATATACCCGACGATCCGCCCATGGTTTGCGTCAGCTCCTGACTGATCGCCCGGAAAAGCTGGGTCAGATCGGACAGAGGCAAATGCTGAAGCCGCTCGAGCAGGGCCCGCGCGGCGATAGCGACGGTGGTGCCGGTGTCGCCATCACCGGTCCTGGCATCCAGATAGTTCAGGTCTTCTTCGGCCTCGATCAGGGCTCTGCAACAGGTCTTGAGCATCCGGGCATTGCCGGCATGCCAGGAGGCCGGGCCGGTCGGGGCTTTCGCAAGATCGGGAAGAGCGACGACGCCGGGCGCCCCGAGTGTCTTCATGGACATCCAGCCAGGCGCTTCGGTCGGTGCCTCAAGGTGCGGCGTATCCTCGGTGGAAAGCGGATAGAGCGAGATCGAAAACCCGTGCATGTCGAGCGCGGTCATCATCGCGGCCGGGCCGATCACCTGGGTGATTTTCGATCCGATCGCCGAGGTGCGCAGTGCATCGAGGAGGATCAACATCTCAAGGGTCGTCGTTCCGCCCAGATTGTTGACCAGAGCGACATAGGTGCCGGCCCCCAGGCGTGGTTCCATTTTGGCCAGCACATCGGCCATGGCCTTGCGGGCATCCAGGAACGGGATCTGTTCCGCCCCCGGTTCGCCATGGATCCCGAGGCCCAGTTCGATGTCTCCGTCTGCGATTCGATTATCCCGCCGGGCGCCCGGCACAGTGCAGCTGCTGAGAGCCATGCCGATGCTAATTGCCTGGGCCGAGGCGCATTCCGCAGCCTGTGTGGCCTCGGCCAGGTCGCCGTCGGCTTCGGCCACTGCGCCCGCAATCTTGTGAACGAACAACGTTCCAGCGATGCCGCGCGGACTTGAGATGTCCGGCAACGCGAAATCGTCACCCACGACAACCATGCTGACGCGCAGACCCATTTCGCGGGCCCGGGCGGCGGCAAGCCCAAAATTCAGCCGGTCACCCGTGTAGCTTTTTACGATCAACAGACAACCCGCCGGGCCGGTCACGGCCACGATACCCGCGAGGATCGCATCGACAGAGGGAGAGGCGAAGACATCGCCGCAGACCGCGGCTGTCAACATGCCCTTGCCCACGAACCCGGCGTGTGCCGGTTCGTGACCCGATCCGCCGCCAGACACGATCGCGACCTTTCGCCTGTCCCAGTCCGACCGGAGCACGACACGAACAAAGGGGTACCCGTCCAGACGGACCAGCCTGCCATTCGAGGCCGCGACGAGCCCGTTGATGGCATCCTGAACGATATCCTGCTTGCGATTGATGAATTGAGCCATTCCGCTTCGCTCTCCTAACGCGTTTTGCTGACGTCCCGCCGAGCGCCCCTGGAGGTGGGCACCCGGCGAGCGCAAGTTTTCAGGTATGGGCCCGGCGAGGGCGCCCGGGAGGCCTGTTGATTGGATCGGAGGGCCGGGTGCGAACCCGGCCCCCACTGGGTTCAGTTGATGGCGCTGCTGTAGAAATTCGCCTCCAGCTCAGCCATGTCGACGGCGGCAAGGTCGTCCGGCAAAGCATAGGCATAGGCATCGGCCCTGACCTGATCGCGATCGAAGGCATTTCCTTCCGCGATGAAGTCATTGAGCACGTAGTCGGCGGCGTTGATCTCGGTCGACAGGAGGCCAATTTCCCGCTGCACGTCGAAGAACCGCTGGAAGCCCGCGATGTCATGTTCGCCCCAGCCGGCGCGCTGCGACAGGTCGCCCTTGAAGGTGCGGTGGATCTGCATGAGGCTTTCGGTTCCGGCGCGTGCGCCAAAGCCTTCGCGGGTCGCCGGAAGCGCCTTGAAGACGATATCGGCGGCCGCACGCGGGTTGTGTTCCGCGAATTCGTGCCCCATCGCCATGCCCTTCACATAGGCCTGCAGGAAAGCGCGGCGGTCAGGGTCTTCGACATCGGCGCGGCGCACCACCTGGCTGTTGGACGGCAGCGGCGAGCCGCGCATGCCCATCCAGTAGTCGAAGGACTGGCCATTCTTTTCCAGAAGCGCCCGCAGGCCTTCCCAGGCAAGGCAGGCGTCGCCTTCGCCCGCGGCTAGGGCGGCCGTCCAGTTCGGGAAACCGGCCTCGATATAGCGCACCTTGGTCACGTCGACGCCGACCGCCTTCAGCATCGGATCGGCGATGGATTGCCACGCGGCCGAACCGAGCAGGACGGTCTTGCCTTCAAGACCGCGCAAATCGGTCATACCTTCGCCCTTGCGGAAGGCGATGTTGAAAAGGTCAAGGTAGCCGGTGCCGAAGATGGACACGAGGCCCATGTCGTTCTCGATCGAATTGCCAAGAATACCGGGCGCTGGGAAGCCCATGTCCGCCTGCCCGACCGAGACGAACTGCACCACCGCGGTGCCGCCCGGGGGCCCCGGTTGCAGCTCCAACTCCACGCCCAGGTCGCCGAAGTAGCCCATCGCCTGCGCGACCCAGATGGCGTAGTCGTCCATGACCTCGATCGTGCCGCGGGGCGAAATCCACGTATGTTTACCCGAATAGGGTTCGGCGGATGCGGCGCCGGGCAGCCAGAGCCCGCTACCGATGGTGCTGGCCATGACGACGCCTGCCCCGCTGACTTTCAGAAACTTCCTCCGGGACAGGCCCGAAATGTTGACAGGGTTCTGCATGACCCACTCCTCCACTGTATCCGCTCTGTTGGATGGAACCGGCCCGCCGAGCGGCTGGGCAAGGCCGCTCCGCTTCAGCTTTCCCAGCCGGCCAGTTTCTTGCCGAGCCAGGAGAAGAAGACGTAGATGCAGATCCCCATGATCGCGAGGATCAGGATCACGGCAAAGAATTCGGCGGTGCGGAGCGTCGACGAAAAGGTCGTCAGCTTGCTGCCGAGGCCAAAGCCGCCGCCGGACATTTCCGCGCCGATGGCGGTGATAACCGAAAAGATAGCGCCCATCATCAGGCCAACGATGATCATTGGCATCGCCATGGGCACACGGATCTTCGTGAAGATCTGGAAGGTCGTCGCGCCGTAGGACCGCGCCAACGCGATCTTGTCTTGGTCGACGCGGCGAAATCCGGTGGCCGAATTGATCATCACCATCGGCCCCGCCGCGAGGGCAACCGCGATGATGCGCGGGGCATATCCAAAGCCGAAATTCAGGATCAGAAGCGGCACCAGCGCCAGCATGGGCGTCGTGACAAGAAGCAGGATGTAGGGCGTGATGATCTTTTCCACGAAGGGAAACTGGGTAATCACCGCCGCCAGGATCATGCCGATCGACGCGCCGATGGTGTAGCCGACGGCCAGTTCGACCAGTGTGTAGCCAAGATGCGGCGCGATCTCTCCTGAATGCTCGAACAGCGCCGTCACGATGGCCGAGGGCGTCGGCATGACGAATTCCTTGACCTCGAAGAAGCGCAGCAGGAACTCGGCGCCGCCGATGATGACGATTGCGACGGCGAGGATGGCCGCGACCTCTGTCATGTTCTGGATCTTCGGCCCGCTGGTCAGGCCGCCCGCCATGTTCACGCCGGTGGTCTTGTTGCTCTCGCTCATGTGGCTCACTCCGCTGCGACGGCCGCGGAGGCCGAGGAAGGTTGATGTTGGATTTCGGCCTTGATCTCGTTCACGAGGTCGAAGAAGGCCTTGGTTTCCATGAGCTTGAGGTTGCGCGGCCGCTCGAACGGCACCTCGAAGACGCGGTGCATGCGGCCCGGACGGGCGCTCATGACGTAGACCTTGTTGGACAGGAACACCGCCTCTTGAATGGAGTGGGTGATCAGCATGATGGTCTTGCGGGTCTCTTCCCAGATTTCCTCCATCAGCAGGTTCATCTCGTCCCGCGTGAAGGCGTCGAGGGCGCCGAAGGGTTCGTCCATCAGCAGGACTTCGGGGTCGGAAGCCAGCGCCCGGACGATCGAGGCCCGCTGCTGCATGCCGCCTGAAAGCTCCTTGGGCATCTTCGCGCCAAAGCCGCCGAGGCCAACGCGCTCCAGAAGTGCGGCGATCTTCTTGCGGTCGGGCGTCTTGCGCCGGATCTCGAAGGGAAACTCGATATTCTGCTGAATCGTGCGCCAGGGCAGAAGGTTTGCCAACTGGAACATCATACCGATGGCGTGGTGCGGTTTCCTGATCTTGTCAGGGCCGAGGGAGATTTCCCCGGAGCTGAGCTGGTGAAGTCCGGCGATGGACCATAGCAGGGTCGTCTTCCCGCATCCGGACGGACCGACGACCGAGATGAACTCCCCCTGCTCTACCGTCAGGTCCACATCCTGAAGCGCGTGAACCTGGCCGGACCCGGTTTCATAGGCCTTGGTGGCCCCTTGAACACGCAATGCCTTGCGATCTTGTGTCATGTCTTAGCGTCCTTCTCCTCGCGCGCCGACAAACGTCGGGCGCCGGGCCGCGCGACGGGTCTCGCGCAGGCCAATCTGTGTTGCCTTGTCGGGTGGGTCAGTCCGTTAGCAAGTCCGCGAGCGTGGCATCGACCTGGGCCATGTAGCCCGGCTCGAACCCGTTCAGGCCCATGTGGCCCTCCTTCGATCCGATCACGGCCAGCGTCGCCCCCGGGATCATGGCCCGGTCCAGTTCGCATTCGTCGGGCGGAAAGAAGAGATCGTGGTCAATGGGCATGATGCAGGTCTTCGCCGTGATCCGGCCGAGGGCGGCGGCAAGATCGCCCCCGGCATGGCGGCCGACATCCGCGCGGCGCCACTTGTGCATTTCGCAAAGCAGCACGTTTGGGTCCATCGGTTCGAAATAGGCCTTCATCACCCCATTGATGAAGTCATCGAGTGACGACATGCCCAGCACGCTGCGCCAGCGTTCTTCCTGGTAGAATGCGCGCGACCAGCCCAGCGTCGCGACGATCCGCGCCATCCGGTCCATGCCATTGCGGACATCTAGGCCAGAGGCATACCAGCCCCCGTTCCAGGCCGGGTCGGACATGATCGCCTCTTCCAGCGCCTGCACGAATACTTGCTGATGTAAGGAAATTTGCGCGGTGGCCGCGATCGGCGCGGCGCGCTCCACCATGTCGGAATGCTCCACGGCCCATTCATACACCTGCTGCCCGCCCATGGAGCCGCCGACCACAAGGGCAAGCCTGTCGATGCCGAAGTGCTCGGTCACCAACTTGTGCTGGGCGGCAACGTCATCGCCGATACTCAGCTTGGGAAACTTGCCCATGGTTTGCGGTGCAGGATTGTTCTGCGGCGAGGTCGAAACCCCATCGCCCAGCTGATCGGCGATGATGATGAAATACTTGCCCGGATCAAGCGCGTGATCCGGCCCGACATAGACATCCTCCATCACCTTTGCGGTCCCGGAAAACCAGGTGGTGACGAGGATGGCGTTGGATTTGTCGGCGTTGAGCGTCCCGAGGGTGCGGTAGGCCAGCCTGGCTCTGCGCAGGGTCTCCCCTGGCTCGAGCACAAGGTTGCCCAGGTCGAAAAGTTCGAACGCGCCTTGGGTTGCTGCCGAATAATGGCCGTTCTCGATCATCGTTTTCTCCTCCCCTGATGCGCCTCTCCCCGGGCGCAGCCGGACCGCCGGAGCGGCCCTGTCTTGGGATGGGAAGGTAGAAAACGGGGCGGCCGCGATCTATCGCGAATATTCGCGATGCGCGGTGGTGCTAGTGCCGGAGGCTTGTCAGCCCGGCCAGCAGGCTGACAAGCCCCGCGGTGCTCTGGACGCCCAGCTTGGCGCGAATGCTGCGCAGCTGGTGGTCGATGGTCGACAGGGAGCGTTCCCTTATGCGGGCGATTTCCTTGTAGCTCAGCCCTTGCGCGACAAGTCTGGCGATCTCGATCTCGGACTGCGTCAGGGCATCCAACGTCCCATCGGCTTGCCGGCCATAGTGAAACACGCTGGTTACGTCCTGGCGGTGGACCGGTTTCGCCGCCACGGTCTCGGAGATATGCCGGGCCACGTCGATGATCGGGCTGAGAACGTCGGCGACCGTCTGCTCGAAGCAGTCGAAGAGGCCGGACTCGCTCGGGACCTCATGCTCGGTCCAGTCGGCGCAGATCAGGCCGAAGCTGTTGCCCCGCACCCGCAGCGCCGCCCCGAGTTTTGACTTGGTGCGCGCGCCGGACAGCCTTTGCCGCATTCCCGGCGTGACCCGCCTGTCCTGCTTGAGATCGGCGAAGATCACGGGCCGTTCGCCCGACCACATCGCCTGCATGATCGGGTCGCGGTTGTCGACCGCCCCGCTGCCGAATGACGGGATGTCGTAATCCGCGTTGCGGGCTTCCGAATAACCAGGGTGGTATTGCACGGCGACCGCCTGACCAAACCCGGTGTCGACGCGGTGACAGCCCAGCTCAGCGCGGACCCAGGTGGTGCCGAGGCTCCAGCATTGCTGCAAATCGCCAAGATGCAAGAGCATGTGCGCGGCTAGGTCCCGCGCGGGTTTGTGCCGAATCACCGGTTGATCGAGAAGCCGGGCACGAAGCTGACGCTGCGCGTCAAGCACATCCGCGGCCTCGATCGCGCCGCCTGTGATCGTGGCGTCTGTCTTGCCCGGCACTTCGGGTCCACCTCCCTTTTCGCCGACTCCGCGCCGTCTGGTCCGGAGAGGCAAAGACCCGAAACCGCGACGGACAGGGGTCTGCGATCGCGCATTTATAGACCAACGCGGCGGGAAATTCCACTTCGATCACGCATCCTGACGCGCCGTCGTTCCATGCTGGCGCCCAAAATGTGCCATAAGTGGATTGCGACGACACCCCATGTGCTAGAAAGCCTTCACATGGCGGCGCTGGCGGGCCTCGACTGGGCGATGGTCGCGGCGACCGACGCTTGCCAGGCGGCATAGCAGGCAGACCGCGTTTCAGGGTCCATGGCGGGCACGAACCGCCGATCACGCTGCCAGGCGTTCGAGAACCCCTCGATCCCTGGCCAGAGACCGGACGTGTACCCCGCCAGCCAGGCGACACCGAAGGCCGTCGTCTCGGTTATCCTCGGACGGTCGATCGGACAATCGAGCATGTCGTCCAGGAATTGCATCGTCCATTCGGGACTGTTGCACTAGTTGGGGCGGGCTGAATCGGGCCGGCCACGTGGCCGTTTGTCAGGCCGCTGTCTCGAATAGGCCGGCGATGAACGCGATTTCGCCGTGGACGCCCGGTTGTTTGTCATAGACATGGCCGCGCTTGATGGTGCGGATTGTTTCGATGCCGCTCAGAGTCGCTTTGGCAGTTCGCAAGGACCGGAAGCTCTGCCGATATCCCAGGAGACGCTTCATCGCGGCGTGATCGCTTTCGATCATGTTGTTTCGCCACTTTCGGTCGATGTGCCGAATGCTGTCGAAGTGCGGATCATACCGGTGATTGATCTCGCGGATCACACGCCGGTAGGCGTGGGCTTTGTCTGTGCAGATCGTCACTGGCCGGTGGAGCCGCACACGCTCAATCGCCTTTATTAGAAAGGCGTTGGCAGCCTTGGCATCCCGCCGGGCCGTCAGACGAAAGTCGACCATTTGACCGTTCGCATCTATCGCTCGCCAGAGGTAGCGCCACTTGCCGCCGACGCGGATGTAGGTCTCGTCCACGTGCCAATCGACGCTGGCCCGGCGCAGATGCCGCTCGGTGCGCTTCGTCAGTTCCGGGCCGAACTTCTGGACCCAGCGATAGACCGTCGATCGATCTACCTTCACGCAGCGCTCGGCCAGAAGATCAACGACATCCTGGTAAGACAGCGGATAGAGCAGGTACCAGCGGACCGCGCAAAGGATGATGTTTCTCGGGAAGCGGTGGTGCTTGAACGGGGTTCGACGCGGCATGCTCAACCTCAAAACCCTAAAGCTGGCGAAAGCCTGAGATTAACGCAACAGTCCCGTCCATACTGACGACCGGCCCGGAGGCTCCTTGCACGCCCGGCCAAGGGCCGTCTCAGCCGAGCCAGAGCTCTGCCAGTGCTGTTTCCGGCGTTTCGGTGCCACCGTTTTCAACGCCCGCTGCCCAAAGGCTGTTGCCAGCGGCATAGGTGCCAGGTGCGAGGCCGCCGGTCATGCACTGGCTGACCGCACGAAGGCGCGTCCCGGCGCGGATCGCACGGTCGATCACGCGGTGGAGCGCCGGATCGGTTGGCGCGGTGCCCGCCCCGAAGAGCCGCAGGACCGCACTGTCCAGCGGGGCGAGCTGGGCCTCCAGCGCCTCGGCGGACAGGCCCGGAGAGAGCGTCAGAACCGCCAGCCGACGATTGTCGAAGCGCCGCCTCGCGGGCGCTTGGGCAGGCGCCTGCGGTATGTTGCTGAAGGCGTCCGTGGCATTGCTGTGCTGTTTCACCAGTCCGGCGGCCGGCAGGCTGCGCCCGTCGAAAACCAGCCGCACGCCGCTTTCCGGCGCGCGTGATAGCGTCAGGGCAAGCTCCAGACTGCGCTCGGCCACCCCGTCCACCCCGAGAGGTGTCATCGCGCCGCACAGGATGACCGAGCGACCCGATCCCGCCAGGGCGCGGTCCAGTGCCGCGCCCGTGTAGGCCATCGTGTCCGTGCCGTGGGTCAGCAGGACGGGTTGTCCCGGGTGGGAATCGATGAGGTCGAGGATGCAGTTCCAGTGCTCCGGCCCGACATCCGCACTGTCGAGAAGCGGCGCAAAGCTATGGCAGTCCAGCCTGTCGGCTGCACCCAGCCGAGTGCGGACGGCGGCTTCCAGAAGGCCGGGGCAGGGTTCCAACCCCCGGGCACCGGGGGCCATGGCGATGGTCCCGCCGGTATGGATCAGCAGCAGCCCCAGGGGGTCAGCGACCATGGCGCGGCGGATCGAAGGCAACGCGTGCGCTGGCGCTCTCCACCGTGATCTCCGTGCCGAAACCTCGCGACAGCTCTTGCAGGCGGTGAAGGACGGCCCCGGCCTTAGCGCTGTCGTCAATGAGGATGGGCATCCCGTCGCGACCGCATTCCGTGGCGCGGAACTCGATACCCTCGATGCCGGATTTCGACATCTCGATCCGGCAAATGGTGGACCAGGGGTCGATGGCGCGGAAGATCTCGGCCTGCACCGGTGTCGCGTTGTCCCAGTCCTGCTGCGCGATGTGATTGCCAAGGCTGTAGAGGATCGGTTTACCCAGATGGGTCTCCAGACCGGCGGGGCTGTGGGCGTGGTTCCCAAGGACCATGTCCGCGCCCGCCTCGATGATACGGTGTCCGAAGGGACGTTGATACTCCGCCAGCGGCGATCCGGTGCCATAGCCCCAGTGTACGCTGACGATCAGCACGTCCACTTGCGGCCGCAATGCGGCGATCCTGTCCATCAGCGCGTCGGCATCCGCCGGGTCGACCCGGCTGCGCATCGGGATCGGGGCGCCGGGTTCGGTTGCCTGAAGGATCGGGTGAAGTTCCTGCCATTGATCGACCCGCACGGGCGCGATGCCGGGGCGGTCGTCGCGGGCGGCGTAATAGGGGGGCAGCAGGCATGACACGGCCAGGACTCCCAGTGTCAGCCCGTCGAGATCGCGGATCACCGGGGTGTTCGCCGACGCAATATCCGGGCCGCCGCCGACCGTTGTGACACCGGCCTCTTGCAGATGTCCGAGGCTTTCGAGAAAGGCGTCGGGGCCATAATCCCAGGTGTGGTTGGTAGCCACGGTCATCAGGTCGAACCCGGCCACACCAAGGTCCCCGGCCACTTCGGGCGCGACGAGATAGGCGATCGGGGCGTCGGTCCGAAAGCCGGAGCGCGCAAACTGCACCTCGCAGGAGGCCCACCGCACGTCGCCTTCACGCAGAAAGTCCAGCGTGCGTTCGTAGTCGGGCTGCACCGGCACGCCGTCCTGATAAAGCCGCTGTCGAATCACGATATCCCCGGCGGCTGTCATTACCCTAGTCTTCACGGCTTTTCCCTTCTCAATATTTTTGTAGTACGGCTTACCAAGCGAAAATCCTGAATCGCTCCGCCGGTCCTAGTCGCTTGCCGATATTTTAGTCTATCAATTATGGTCATTAATCAATATATTAAAAAAGCTTTACCTGCGCCGATGAGGCCACTACGCTGAAGGCATAATACAGGAGGCGACAGATGGAACGTGACCTTGCCGGCTATGGGCGGACACCGCCGGCGCCCAACTGGCCTCATGGCGCGGCACTGGCGGTGCAGGTCGTTCTGAACGTCGAAGAGGGCGGCGAACGCAGCCCGCTTTACGGCGACGCCGAAGCCGAGAGTTTTCTGAGCGAGACCGTCGGTGCGGAGCCTTGGCAGGGCCAACGTAATCCGAACATGGAGTCGATGTATGAATACGGCAGCCGCGTGGGCTTCTGGCGGTTGCATCGCATCCTGACGCAGGCAGAGGTGCCGGTGACGGTCTTCGCCGTGGCCCGGGCGCTGGCGCAGCAGCCCGAGGCCGTGAGCGCCATGCGCGAGGCGGGCTGGGAGATCGCCAGCCACGGATTGCGCTGGATTGACTACCGAGACATGCCGCGCGACGAAGAGCGGCGACACATGCACGACGCAATCCGCCTGCACACCGAGCTGACCGGCAGCCGCCCGCTGGGCTGGTACACCGGACGGGTTTCGCAAAACACGCTGTCGCTGGTGATGGAGGAGGGAGGCTTCGCCTACACCGCCGATTCCTATGCGGACGAATTGCCCTACTGGGTCCGCGATGGCCAGCGGCGGCGACTGGTTGTGCCCTACACGCTGGACGCGAATGACATGCGTTTTGCCACGCCACAGGGCTTCAACGAGGGGACGCAATTCTTCACGTATCTGCGCGACAGTTTCGACCAGATGTACGAGGAAGGTCTGGCCGGTCGTCCCGCGATCCTTTCTGTCGGGTTGCACAGCAGGCTGGCCGGGCGCCCCGGTCGGGCCCGCGCGCTGGCACGGTTCCTGAGCCATGTCCGCCGTCATGACCGGGTCTGGCTTCCGACCCGGCT
Source organism: Sagittula stellata E-37 (assembly GCF_039724765.1). NCBI lineage: Bacteria > Pseudomonadati > Pseudomonadota > Alphaproteobacteria > Rhodobacterales > Roseobacteraceae > Sagittula > Sagittula stellata. Next base: position 362,641 of record NZ_CP155730.1, read on the forward strand.
CGATATCGCCCGCCATTGGGCGAAAGAGGCCGGGCCGGGCCACTGACACGGCACACCGAAAAACAAGAACGACACAGAACAGGGAACACCGATATGACACTCAATACATACAGCCGAAGCCTTCCGGCCGCGATCCTGGCGGGCGCCCTGACAGTGACCGCGGGACTGGCCGGGGCGCAGGACGCCACGCTGAACCTGAACGTGCAGGGCGGCTGGTCCAGCGCGGGGTATTACAAGGATTTCGAGGTGCCCTTCTGGACAGAACGCCTGCCCGAGGTCAGCGGCGGGCGCATCGGGGCCAGCATCACCAGCCTCGATGCCTCCAGCCTGAAGGGCTCTGAAGTGTTCCGGCTGATGCGGATGGGCGTGATCGACTTCGGGACATCCGCGCTCGGCTATGTCGCCGGGGACGATCCGGTGAACGAGGGGCCCGACCTTGCCGGTGTTGCGCTGGACATCGAGACCGAGCGCAAGGTGCTCGAGGCCTACCGCCCCGAGCTTGTAAGGCTCTACACCGAGAAATACGGCATTCGCCCGCTGTTCTTCTACCCCGCCGAAGCGCAGGTCTTCTGGTGCAACGCGCCGGTGACCGGACTGGCCGATCTGGAGGGGCTGAAGGTGCGCACCGGCAATCGCACCGTGGCGGACTTCGTCTCGGCGGCGGGGGCGACCACCGTCACCATGCCCTTCGGCGAAGTGGTGACCTCGTTGCAGCGCGGAGTGATCGACTGTGCAGTCACTGGGACCTTCTCTGGCAATGCCGCGGGATGGGCCGAAACCGCAACGCATCTCTACCCGCTTGTCATGGGCTGGAGCCCCTTCATGTACGGCGCGAACCAGCGCGTCTGGGACGCGTTGCCCGAGGACGTCCGGGCCCTGCTCACCGAGGAATTCGACCGTTTCGAGGATGAGCTTTGGGTCGCCGCCGCTCGGCGCAACGAAGAAGGACTGAACTGTTCGACCGGCGGGTCCTGCACCTTCGGCAAGCCCTTCGACATGACGCTGGTCCCGGTGACGCCCGAAGACGACGCGCGCCGGGGCGAGATCGTGCGCGAGGTGGTGTTGCCGGCGTTCAGGGATCGCTGCGGCGCGGCCTGCTTTGACGAATGGCAGGCCCGGGTCGGGGCCTTTGTCGATCCGTCCTGAGCCGAGAGGACCTTGGCGCCGCGCCGGGATCGGTGAAACACCGACCCGTAAAACTCGAAAGCAGAGGATCGGTCCAATGATTTTTTTGAGGAAGCTGTCCCGGCTGTCGGTCAGGATCGCGGGGGGCTGCGTTCTGCTCTGCGCGGCAGCCATCGGGATCGAGGTCGTCATGCGCAGGCTTTTCGGCCTCTCGCTTGGCGGGGTGGACGAGATCTCGTCCTATGTCTTCGCCACCGGCGTGGCCTGGTCCCTGGCGTTCACGCTGCTGGAGCGCGCCCATATCCGCATTGACCTGCTGTATGAGCAAATGCCTGCACGGGCCCGCTTCGCGGCGGATCTTCTTGGATTGCTGTCTCTGCTCGTCGTGTCGGTGGTCCTGCTGCAACAGGCGGCCCAGGTCGCATGCACGTCGTGGATTTTCGGCACCCGGTCCAACACGCCGCTGGGTGTGGCCCTGTGGGTGCCACAGCTGATCTGGGTGGCGGGGCTTTTGTTTTTCACCCTGTGCCAGCTGGCGCTTCTTATCGCCCTTCTTCGACTGGCACGGGCCGGGCGCATCGCGCACAGCGGCCACCTGACCGGGATCCGCACCCATTCCGAGGAAACCGAGGACTACATGTCGCAAAGGAATACAGAATGCCAGTAGTCGCCATCGGATTGCTTCTTCTGCTGATCCTGCTGGCGGTGCCAGTGGGCGCGGTGCTGGGCCTGCTGGGGCTGGTCCTGGACCAGGTCTTTACGCCCATGCCGATGTGGCGCGCGATCGGAGAGATCTCTTGGGGCGCCTCGACCGAGTTCACGCTCATGGCGATCCCGCTCTACATCCTTCTGGGCGAGATCTTCCTGCGTTCGGGCATCGCCAGCGATATGTATGAGGCCCTGCGCAAGTGGCTGGTCTGGCTGCCGGGTGGTCTGATGCACGCCAATATCGCCGCCAGCACGCTGTTCGCCGCCACCTCGGGGTCAAGCGTTGCGACTGCGGCCACCATCGGCACTGTCGCACTGCCGCAACAGAAGAAATACGGTTATGGCGAACGCATGTTTCTTGGCTCGATTGCTGCGGGCGGTACGCTTGGTATCTTGATCCCGCCCTCGATCAACATGATCATCTACGGAGTGCTGACCAACACATCTATTCCGCAGCTTTATCTTGCGGCGCTGTTGCCCGGGCTGGTCCTGGCCACGATTTTCATGATGACCATCATAGCCGGAGCCGGCCTGACCCGGTCGGGCCGCGTGGCCGAACGCTTCAGCTGGACCGAGAAACGGGCGGCGCTGAGACACCTGCTGCCGCCTGGGGCGATCTTTGTGGTCATCATGGGGTCAATCTACGCGGGCATCGCCACCCCGACAGAGGCCGCGGGGCTCGGGGTGCTGGCCGCCCTGGTGCTGGCATGGTCGCGGCGAAGGCTGAATGCCGTGCTGCTGATGGCCGCCTTCGAGAACACGATGCGTACCACGGGCATGATCATGCTGATCGTGATGCTGGCCTACTTCCTCAATTTCGTGCTGACCGGGCTGGGTTTGTCGCAGGTGATTGCCGACCTGTTGAACGGGGCCGATCTGTCGCCCCTGCAAACCATCCTTCTCGTGATCGCCTTCTACCTCGTGCTGGGCTGTGTCATGGAAACCCTGTCGATGATGATCGCGACCCTGCCGATCGTTGCGCCGATCGTCTTTGCAGCGGGCTATGATCCGGTGTGGTTCGGTGTCGTGATGATGATGCTGGTCGAACTGGCGATGATCACACCGCCCATCGGGGTGAACCTTTACGTTGTGCAGGGGGTGCGGACATCGGGCAGCATCCGTGATGTCATCCTCGGTTCAATGCCGTTTGTGCTGGCGATCCTTGCGATGATCCTGTTTCTGGTCGCCATGCCCGATGTCGTGACAATGTTCGCGGGGGGATAGAATGATGATTGTGGAAGGCAAGGCAGGAAAAGGCGTTAAGGCGATGGCAAAGATCTCGGCAGCCGGGGCGGGGGCAGAGGACACCGGCGGCCCGATGTCTCTTGGAGAGAAGGTCTATGCCGAGATGAAGGCCGCCATCATAGTGGGCGACTTCCGGCAGGGCGCCATCTTCAACGAGGCGGATCTCGCCGCGCGGTTTTCCGTCAGCACCTCGCCTGTGAAAGAAGCGCTGTCACGGCTGCGGCAGGACGGGCTTGTCCGGGTGATCGGCCGACGCGGTTATGCGGTCACGGAACTGACGCTTCAGGACTTCCACGACCTGATCGAGATCCGCATCGTGCTGGAATGTGCCGCCTGCGAGCTGGCGGCGCCCCGGGTCACCGACGAGCATGTTGCGCAGATGAGCGCGCTGTCCTCGGTCGAGATCGATCTATCGGACAGCCAGAGCCGCCGCGCTTTCACCCGGGCCAATCAGGACTTTCACGAGCTGATCCCCGCGATCGCGGGGAATGTTCGCATACTGAGAGCGATTCAGCAGAATTTCGTCGATATGCAGCGGGCGCTTTTCGTGGACATCGCCCGTGGTGATGAGGTCGGGCTTGTCCACGACCATGATGAGATCATCGGATCGCTCGCGCGCCGCGATCCCCGTGGGGCGAGAGACGCGATGTATCGCCATATCATTCAGGCCCGGGACCGGGTGATTGACCGGATGATGCGGCGGCACAGCAGTTTACAGCATATGTCCCTGACGCCCAAAGAGCAGGGCTGACCCCGCGCGGACCGGTTCGCGGAAATCTGGACGCACCAAAGACACCAGAAACCCACCCTGAAAGGGGCTGGGTCCGGTCCCATTTATACAATTGATAATAAAAAAATAATTGCGCACTGCCAGCATAAGAGACTTGCTCTCAATCCCAGTGCCTGACTAATATTTCTTATAAACATTAATTGAACGACTCGCGTAAAGCACGCGGCCGTTACAAACCGACAGGAGGTCTCCATGACATTCGTATCTTCTCTGACCCGCCGCCGTTTGCTGGCCGGCCTTACCCTGGCCGCAGGTCTTTCAACCGTGGCGCCCGCTGCCGCCGATACCCGGATGCTGATGGCCTCTGGCTATCCGGAAGACAACTTCATGACAGTCAATATCCGCATGTTCCTCGACGAGATCACCGAAACCGCGGAGATCGCCATCGATTTGAAGCCGAATGGCGCGCTCATTCCGCTCAACTCGATCAAGGGCGCGGTACAGAAGGGGCAAGTCCAGCTGGGCGAGGTGCGCCTTGGTGTCCATGCGAACGAGGAACCGATGCTGGACCTTGCAGGCGTGCCCTTTGTGGCGCCTGACTATCCGACGGTCTGGCTGCTGAAAGACATGCAGAAGGATTACGTTTCGGACTGGTTCGACAGTCAGGGGCTGGTGCTGCTCTACCAGGCACCTTGGCCGGGGGCGGGGTTCTATACCAAAGGGCCTATGGACTCGTTAGAGGCCATTCAGGGAAAACGCCTGCGTATCCCCAACACGCCGATCCAATCCATGGGCAACCTGATGGGCTACAACGCCGTGTTGCTGCCATTTGCCGAGGTGCCACAGGCGTTTTCAACCGGGCTGATCGACGCGATGTTTACCAGCCCGCAGACCGGTATCGATATTCAGGCCTGGGATCATACCGATCATTTCACCTATGTCGGCGCCTCGCTGGCCACCAATGCCGTCTTCATGAACCGCCGGGCCTTCGACGCGCTGACGCCCGATCAGCAGACCACTGTCCGCACCGCCGCCGCCCGTGCTGAACTGCGGGGATGGGAGATGAGCGCCGCGGCCACCGAGGCGCAGATCGTGACCCTGCGCGAACAGGGCATGACCATCGGCACGTTGCCCGAGGACATCGCCGCAAAGCTGGACGAGATTGCGCCGCAGCTTGTGCAGGACTGGCTGAAGATCGCCTCGCCAGAGGCGGCAGAGGTCTACCAGCGCTATCAGGCGCTGCGCTGACCCATGCATCCGGAAGCAGACCCAAACCTCGCAGGGCCGGAACGGCCGGGCCTGCGCAGAACGCTCGACCGGCTGTACGAGGCGGGCGGAATGCTCGCGGCGCTTGCCATTCTTGGGATGCTGGTGGCGATCCTGGCCCAGATGGGGTTGCGGCTGATCGCGGTGCCTTTCGATGCCACAGCGCTGTCGGGCTACCTGCTTGCCGCCGCGACCTTCCTTGGTCTGGCACATACGCAAAGGGCAGGTGCGCACATCCGCGTGCGCATGCTGATCGACCGGCTGCCCCAGGCTGCGCGCCCCCCGGCGGACCGGCTGGCGCTGGCGCTGTTCCTCGGCCTTGCATTGTATGCGACATGCTGGGCGGTAGAGCTGGTGCGCTTCGCATGGATCTACAACGAGGTGAGCGAGGGGCTGCTCGCGATCCCGCTCTGGGTTCCGAAGACGGCGCTGGCGCTGGGGCTGGCGCTGCTGTCGGTATCGCTTGCGGATGCGCTGTTCACCGGGGCACCGGACACTCAGGACAACACGGAGAGCCACGATGGCTGAAACGCTGATTTACGGTCTGTCGGTCTTTTCCGTCATCGTTGCCCTGCTGGCCGGGGGCCTGTGGGTCGCGCCGGCCCTGATCGCCGGAGGCTGTCTGGCGCTTTACGCGCTGACCGGCGTGCCGGTCGGCTCGCTGCTGGCGTCCAGCATCTGGGACGCCAGTCACCATTGGCCGCTGACTGCCCTGCCGCTGTTCGTCTGGATGGGCGAGATCCTGTTCCGAAGCCGACTGTCCTCGGATCTCTACCAAGGGCTTGCGCCGATGCTGGGACGGCTGCCGGGCGGATTGCTGCATGTCAATGTCGTGGGCTGCGGCGTGATGGCGTCGATCACGGGCTCGAGTGCCGTCACCGCCGCGACCATCGGCCGGATGAGCCTGCCAGAGCTCGATCGGCAGGGTTACGATCAACGGCTGGCCATCGGGTCGCTGGCGGGATCGGGTACGCTGGGCCTGCTCATCCCGCCATCGATCATGATGATCGTCTATGGCGTTCTGACCCAGCAGAGCATCGCGCGCCTGTTCATCGCCGGTCTGCTGCCGGGCCTGATGCTGATGCTGCTGTTTGCCGGATACATCGCGGCGCGGGCGATCCTGTCCCCCGAAGCCGCGCCGCGCCTTCCGGAAAGGATCTCCCTCTGGGCGAAACTCTGGACGATGCGCAGGCTGGGGCCGGTCTTCGCCCTGATGGGGCTGGTGATCGGCGCGATCTACGGCGGCGTCGCCACCCCCACAGAGGCGGCAACGCTGGGCGTTCTGGGCGCACTCGCCATATCGGCGGCCTATCGCACCCTGAACTGGCACTCCTTCCGCGACGCGCTCGGCGCGGCGGTGCGGACCTCGTGCATGATTACCTTTATCCTGTGCAGCGCCGCTTTCCTCTCGGTCGCGCTCGGCTTTGCCGGGGTACCCTCGGCCCTGTCCGGCGCCATCGCCGGTTGGGACCTCTCTCCCTACGCGCTGCTGCTGGTTCTGACCGGGTTGTACTTGTTTCTCGGCTGCTTCCTTGAAGGCGCCTCGATGATGGTGCTGACCCTGCCCATCGTGCAGCCTCTGGTCGAGGCAGCGGGCTTCGACATGATCTGGTTCGGAATCTTCCTCATCATCTGCATCGAGATGGCCCAGATCACGCCGCCGGTCGGCATGAATCTCTTTGTTCTGCAGGGGATGACGGGACGCAGCCTGCCACTGATCTTCCGGTCGAGCCTGCCCTTCTTTGTCCTGATGCTGGTGGCGCTGATACTTATTAGTCTTGTGCCGGGCATCGTGCTCTGGCCGGTCGGAGGGCTGACATGACGCTCGCAAAGTCCACACTCAGCGACGCGGCTGCGCTGCGACATCTGAAGGCGTTGGTCGCGCAGCCCTCTGTTTTCACCGCGTCCGACTACACCCGCATCACAGATTACTGCGAAACCGTGCTCCGGCGGACCGGGGCGAGATGCCACCGGATCGCCAGTGCCCGGCCCGGGCGCGCCGGACTCTTCGTCAGCCTCGGGCCCGAGGGTCCTGGCGGGGTTATGCTCTCCGGGCATCTCGATGTCGTGCCGGTCGATGGGCAGCCGTGGGCCGGCGACCCCTTCAGCCTGTCGCTTCGGGACGGGCGCGCCTATGGCCGCGGCGCGGCCGACATGAAGGGGTTTGTCGCCTGTGCGCTGGCGGCCTTCGAGGCGGCAGCCGGAACCACGCTGGCGGCGCCGCTGAAGCTGGTCCTGTCTTTCGACGAGGAAGCGGGCTGCCTTGGAATCGCGGAGATGCTGCCGCATCTGGTTCCGTCCATCGGGCTTGCCGACCTGTGCATCGTCGGGGAACCGACGGAGATGAAGCTGGTAACAGGGCACAAGGGCAAGGCCTCCTACCGTGTCGACTGCCATGGCGGCTCGGGTCATTCCGCTCTGTCCCCGACCCTGCCGAGCGCCCTGCACATGGCGGCGGATATCATTGGGATCCTGCGGCGGATCCAAACGGAACTGACGTCGGCAGAGAGCCCCGCACCCGGCTATGCGGTGCCCTGCTCGACACTGCATGCGGGGGTGCTCTCTGGTGGTGTGGCGCTGAACATGGTGCCCGAACGCGCAACGCTGGAATGTGAGATTCGGTATCTTCCGCAAAGCGGGTTGGACGACACGGAAGGGCGGCTGCTGGGCGGGATCGCGGCACTGGCAGACCGCAACCGCGAAGACTTCGCCCGCGACGACATCGGGATCGAGGTGACCCGGACAAGCCATTATCCCGGGCTCGATACCGCCCTATCCGTTGCGCTGCGGGATTATCTGTTGCGTCTGGGCGGGGAGAGCGTGGCCGGTGCTGTCGATTTCGGGACGGAAGCCGGATATCTGGCCGAACTCGGGATGCCGGTGGTGATCTGTGGGCCGGGCCGCATTGCACAGGCGCATCAGCCGGACGAATTCGTGGCGCTGGACCAGCTCTCGAAGTGCTCGGCCATGCTGGACCGGCTGGTCGACAGCCTGGCCGCCGGTCCCCCCCGACATCCGCGGAGCGCCGTGACCCCGCGCGGCGCCCCGGGCGGCCGTTGGTGGCCCGGCGCCGCGCGCATTCTCTGAATATTGCCAACACAGGCGGCCTGCCGGTGACGCGCATGGCCTGCGAAACACGCCCCAGCCTGACCCGGCGTTTTGCGCGATCCAAACCAGGCCGCCCCCACCCAACGGAGACCGCCCTCATGGTACACAACCACCGCGACGAGATGGATAGTATCGGCACATGGGCCGTGCCCGTCGATGCGCTTTACGGTATTCAGACAGCCCGGGCGCTGGACAATTTCAACCTGTCCGACGTCCGTCTGAAGGACTTTCCCGAGATCGTCGTTGCGCTGGTCATGGTCAAGAAGGCTGCGGCCCTTGCCAATGCCGAGCTGGGGGCGATTTCCGTCCGGGCTTCGGCGGCAATCGTCGCCGCCTGCAACGAGATCATCGCGGGCCGCCATCACGACGCCTTCGCGGTGGACATGATTCAGGGCGGCGCTGGCACCTCGACCAACATGAATGCCAACGAGGTGATCGCCAATCTTGCGGCGCTGACGCTGGGCCGACGCCCAGGGGATTACCGCGACATTCACCCCAACGACACCGTGAACCGCTCACAGTCCACCAATGACGTCTATCCCACGGCCATGCGGCTTGCGGTGCTCAGCCAATGCGCGCCTCTTGTGACCGCACTAGAGGGGCTGTGCCGGTCCTTTGATCGCAAGGCCGTGGTGTTTTCCGGAATACGGAAGGTGGGGCGTACGCAGCTACAGGACGCGGTCCCGATCACGCTGGGCGAAGAGTTCGCGGCTTTTTCGGCGGCGATCCGGAACGACATCCGGCGGCTGACCCAGATTTCCGAGGTCCTGCGCGAGGTGAACCTTGGGGGCACGGCTGTCGGCACCGGCGTGAATGCGCCCCGGGGTTATCAGGCGCTGGCGGTGTCCAAGCTTTCCGCGATCTTCGGCACGCCGCTGACTGCCCACGCAGACCTGCTGGCGGCCTCTTACGATCAAGGCGCCTTTGTCACCTATTCGGGCATACTGAAGCGGGTTGCGGTCAAGCTTTCGAAGATCAGCAACGACCTCCGGCTGCTCAGCAGCGGCCCGCTTGCGGGGATCGGCGAGATCCGCCTGCCGCCAGTCCAGGCCGGATCGTCTATCATGCCGGGCAAGGTCAACCCGGTCATTCCCGAGGCGGTGAATCAGGTCGCATACGAGGTGATCGGCCGGGATGTCACCGTGACCATGGCGGCGGAAGCCGGGCAGTTGCAGCTGAACGCGATGGAGCCGGTGATGGTCTACAGCATCCTGCAATCCACGCGGCTGCTGACGCGCGCTGTAAGGATGCTGGACGAGAAATGCGTGGCAGGCATCGAGGCGGATCGGGGGCGCTGCGCCGAGTTGCTGGACAAGAGCATGGCCATGGCCGCATCGCTGGTTCCGGTCATCGGGTACGACAAGGCCGCCCGAGCCGCCAAGCTTGCGCTGGCACAGGGCATCTCGTTGCGTGAGGCAGTCCTGCGCGAGGGGTTTCCGCAAACGTCAGAGCTTGAGGAACTCTTGCCCGCGCCGATCGGCAAGCCGGTTCTGCAACCGCTGGATCAGTCTTAACGTGACTGGCGCCGAATCTGTGCTGGCAAAAACCATCTCCCGCGACGGGAGTGCACTGCAATGACTTACGAGCAAACCGTTCCTTAGGTGTTTGATCCCACGGTTTGATGGTGTGATCCTTTCGAAGGAATGGAAGGATGCCCTATGGGACAAGTTCGTCACGGAAGCGCCACGACCACGCACGCCGTCAGAGCAGCAATACAGCGATCGCAAGCTTCGCTCGCGACGTTGAGCCGGGAGCTCGGGATCAATCCCAAGACGGTTGCGAAGTGGCGTAAACGGCAGACGGTCGATGATCGTAAGACCGGGCCAACGGAGCCTCGTTCGACGGTCCTCACCGAGGCTGAGGAGGCGGCCATCGTCGCGTTTCGACGCCACACGCTGCTGCCGCTTGATGACTGCCTCTATGCCCTTCAGCCGTCCATCCCGCACCTGACGCGCTCAGCGCTGCACCGGTGTCTACAGCGGCATGGCATCTCGCGCCTGCCTGACGTCAAGGGCGACAAGCCGAAGCGGTCGAAGTTCAAACGCTACCCGATCGGCTTCTTCCACGTCGACATCGCCGAAGTGCAGACTGCCGAAGGAAAGCTCTTCCTGTTCGTTGGCATCGACCGCACGAGCAAGTTTGCCGTGACCCAGCTCGTCGAGAAGGCGGACACAAGGACGCCCTGGGAGTTCCTGCAACACATGCTCGAAGCCGTGCCATATCAGGTCCACACCGTCCTCACTGACAACGGCATTCAGTTCGCCGAGCAGCCTCGGAACCGGAATACCGCGTATTCACGGCCGATGCGCTTTGACATGATCTGCGAGGCAAACGGGATCGAGCACCGGCTAACCAAGCCCAACCATCCTTGGACCAACGGACAGGTCGAACGGATGAACCGCACGATCAAGGAGGCGACCGTCAAACGGTACCATTACGACAGCCACGACCAGCTGCGCACGCACCTCGCAGACTTCATGGCAGCTTACAACTTCGCGCCCCGCCTCAAGACCATCAACGGGCTCACACCATACGAATACATCTGCAAGATATGGACATCAGAGCCAGACAGATTCATCCTCGATCCGATCCACCAGATGCCGGGACTGAACACTTAGGGTCAGGACCCATTGATTTACGCTTGGCGGCGTGATTCACGGCTCAAGAACCGGGCGGTGAACATGTCTGATCTTTTCTGGCTGACGGATGCGCAGATGGCGCGCCTTGAGCCCTTCTTTCCAAAGCCACACGGCAAGCCACGCGTCGATGATCGGCGCGTGTTGAGCGGGATTATCTTCATCAACCTCAATGGGTTACGGTGGCGCGACGCCCCTTCGGCCTATGGCCCACACAAAACGCTCAATAACCGTTGGAAGCGGTGGAGCAACAGGGACGTCTTCGCCAGGATGATGGCGGGTCTGGCTGCCGAGCATGGCGAACGGAAGACCGTGATGATCGATGCAACCTATCTCAAGGCCCACCGAACGGCGACCAGCATGGGCGTGAAAAAAGGGGGGCGTGGCCGCCTGATCGGACGCACCAAGGGCGGAATGAACACCAAGCTGCATGCCATCTGCGACAGCCTGGGCCGACCGCTCAATCTGTTCGTCACGGCAGGTCAGGTCAGCGACTACATCGGCGCATGGGCATTGCTGAGCAGCCTGCCGGACGTGGACTGGCTGCTCGGGGACCGTGGATATGACGCCGATTGGGTCAGAGAAGCGTTGCAAGACAAAGGGATACGCGCATGTATCCCAGGCCGAAATCAGCGCAAGAAAACCGTCAAGTACGACAAGCGCCGATACAAACGGCGCAACCGGATCGAGATCATGTTCGGCAGGCTCAAGGACTGGAGGAGGGTTGCAACCCGTTATGACCGCGGCCCACAAACCTTCTTCTGAGCAATCCCACTCGCTGCGACCGTAATCTTCTGGCTTTGAGAGAGAACGAGATGCCGTAACGGGGCCTGCGTCGCGACCCGCCCGTTACCGTTGCAAAATCGAGGGCAAGCTGGCGCCATTCCCGTATCGGATTCACTGGGAGGGCTACGAGATGAAGCTGTTTGTCGGACTGGATGTGTCACTGGAGAAGACCGCGATCTGCGTGATCAGCGAGCATGGGAAGATCTTGAAGGAGGCGCAGGTGGCGAGCGAGCCAGAGCCGCTGTTGCGCTGGATCAACAATCAGGACGGCGCAATCGCTGCCGTCGGGCTGGAGGCTGGTCCCTTATCACAGTGGCTGCATCGCGGGTTATCAGAGGCAGGACAACCTGTTGTGCTGATGGAAACTCGACAGGTCAAAGGAGCCTTGAAGGCCATGCCCATCAAGACGGACCGGCGTGATGCAGAAGGTATCGCGCGTCTGCTGCACCTCGGCTGGTTCGGACCGGTTCACTGCAAATCAGTCTCCGCACAAGAGGTTCGCGCTGTGCTCAGCGCCCGGAAGGCCGTGCAACAAGGGTTCATCACACTGGAGATGTCGCTGCGGGGGCTACTTCGGAACTTCGGCCTCAAGATCGGCACCATTTCACGCGGCCGGTTCGAACAGCGTATCCGCGAACTGGCGGCAGGTAATCCGATGCTGGAAGCGGCAACCGAACACATGCTAAGCGCGCGGTCGGCGCTGCGGCGAGACTTGGCGGGCCTTGAACGCCACGTCCGGCAACTCGCGCAGGAAGATCCGGTCTGCCGCCGGTTGATGTCGATGCCCGGGATCGGCGCTGTCGTGGCCTTGACCTATCGATCTGCGGTCGATGATCCCGCCCGGTTCACTTCCTCGAAGAAGGTAGGGCCGTGGGTTGGCCTGACGCCGTCGCGAAACCAGTCGGGAGAGCGCGACATCTCGGGTGGAATTACCAATGCGGGTGACGTCATTCTCCGCCGTGCCCTGTGCCAGGCGGCAACCGTGATGATGCATCGCGGGCAGGCGACATGGCTGCGAACATGGGCCGCGAAGATCGCGCGCCGACGTGGTTCCAAGCGCGCGATGGTTGCACTGGCCCGGCGCATCGCCGTGATCCTGCACCGCATGTGGAAAGATGACACCGACTTCCGCTTCGACATTCCGGGGCTTCATACTGGCTGAAGATACAGGCTCCAGACTGCTGCCCGTCTAATCGCGGGCCTTCGAGGTCCCCACGGGACGCGGTTCCGGTGATGCCGTGCTCAGGACTGATGCCGATCGTATCGAGCACGCCTATGAGATGGGCACATCGGAATTGCATTGAACCAGCATCATGTTGGCAGCCATCGCGCTGACCACGGACCGAAGCATGCACCCGGGTCGATCTCAGACGAAGGCTATCGAGAAGGTAAGCAGATCAAGTGTACAAGACACAAAACCGCGGTTTGGCGGCGCGTCCCGCATGCGCAAAAACCGCTTGACTGGAACGTCCCCGTTACCGAAGTCCTGAGCCTAATGCGACAGTCCCGCGCTTTTCGAAGGACTCGTTACACGAGCATTCGCGCCAACTCCGCGCCCGTGGGAAACGCTCCGACGGTGCCGGGGCGCGCGACGGTGTGGGCCGCTGCTCGTGATGCGTGTTCGAGCGCTTTGGGATCAAGGCCAGTTCCGCGCAACATGGCGGAGCCCAGTGAGACAGCCATGAAGCAATCGCCGGCTCCCGTCGTGTCGACCACAGCGCAGGGCACTCCCGGCACAGCGCGATGCCCCGCCGCATCAATCAACGCCGCGCCGCGGCCGCCGAGCGTGAGCACCACCTGGGCGACGCCCTCGGCCCGCAGATGGTCGACGCCGCCCAGGGCCTGTGCCTCGCCCTCGTTGACGAAGACCATGTCCAGCAGCGTCCAGAGATCCTGAAAATGCTCCTGCAGCGGCGACGGGTTCATCGCGGTGCGCATTCCCCGGGTCCGGGCCTCGCACAAGAGCGCGGCGGTGGTTTCGCCCGAAAGGTTGCCTTGGAGGACCAAGAGGTCTCCGGGCCCTGCAGTGTCCAGCGCGGATCGCGCCAGATCCGGACACAGGCCGGCAGCGGCCTCGCGGGTGGTGATGACCGCGTTCTCGCCCTCATCGGCCATCAGGATGATCGAGAAATCGCTGGGCACCTCGGCCAGTTCCATCAGCCGCGCCTCTAACGGCTCTGCCGCGAGGCGCCGCGCGATCTCCTGTCCTCTCGCATCGGCTCCCACTGCGGCGGTGAACCGGCAGGTCAGCCCGGTGCGGGCCAAGACGATGGCCTGATTGGCACCCTTGCCACCAAGGTCCCGCGACAGGGCGGTGCCAAAGATGGACGCTCCGGGAGCGGGGAAATCGGCGACCGAAAGGGTTTCGTCCAGTGCCACGTTTCCAACGACGAATGATTTGACCAAAGACGCCTCTCGACATGAAGGTTATTCGGATGTGGGTTGCGGGACGACACGCGGTCGCCCCACTGCAGCGGGCGGCTCAGCGCGCGAAGTGGTGCATCTGCCAGTCGGCGACCGCCAGCACCCCGGCATCATTGCCCGGCGCGCCAACAACCTGCACGCCGATCGGCGCGCTGACCTCATCCGCCAGCAACGGCACGGCGCAGCACGGCAGACCGAGCAGGCTCCAAGTGCGGTTGAAAGCCGGATTGCCGGTGCCGTCCTCGAACCGCGGCGCGGACCCACAGGCGGCGGGAGTCACCCAGACCGCCGCCGGGTCGAGCTCGGTCAGCGCGCGGGAGCGGAGGCGTTGCAGGTCCATGCGGTCAGCGTGGCGCTGCGATGGTGTCACCGTCAGCCCCTCCTCGATCTGCCCGTGCAGGCCCGGCGACATGGCGTCGGGCGCGGTGTTCAACTCATGCGCCAGCGCCTCGGCCGACTCCCAGACCATCAGCCGCGCATGCAACGCCGGCACAGCGTCGAGCGCCGCGACAAGACCGGGCGGCAGCGCGTCGCGGGTGTCGGCAGCGCTAGCAAGCGCAGCCTCGAAGCTCTCCCATGCGGGCAGGAGCGTGGGCTCTGCCTCGGGCCACGCCACCGAGCGGAAAATGCCAATGGGACAGGGCGCTTGCGCCGTGGTGGCGAGCGGCAGCGCGAGCCCGCTCAGCGCCTCGATCCCCAGCCCGATGTCCGGCACGTTGCATGCGAAAAGCCCGACGGTGTCGAGTCTGCGTGCAAGGGCCGTGACCCCGAAGCTGTCGATGGTGTCGAAGGAAGTCTTGAAGCCGACCTCGCCGCAGAAGGACGCCGGGCGGACGATCGAGCCCGAGGTCTGCGCGCCAAGCGCCAGCGGCACCAGCCCCGCCGCGACCGCGGCCGCCGATCCGGAGGATGAGCCGCCGGGTGAGCGGTCCGTGGCGGTTGGGTTGCGCGTCCGGCTGGCTTTGTAGCTGGCAAACTCGGTGGTCACGGTCTTGCCGAGCACCACCGCCCCGGCCCGCCGGGCCAGCGCCACCGCCGGTGCGTCGAACCCCGCGATCCGGTCTTTCCAGATCGGTGAGCCCGCAGTCCATGCCAGCCCGTCCACGGCGAAGATGTCCTTCACTCCCAGCGGGACGCCATGCAGCAGCCCGCGACCCGCCCCGGCATCAAGCGCGCGGGCCTGCGCCCGGGCGCCATCGGCATCCACCTGCACAAAGGCGCGCAGCCACGGCTCGGCCTCGGCGATCTGCGCCAACCGGTGTTCGGTGACCTGCACGGCGGTCAGCCGCCCGGCGGCGATGGCGTCGCGGGTGTCCCGCGCCCCGAGGGGCATGCTGTTCAGTGTCATGGCAGAGTCCGAGCTGGTGCGGCGGGGAGTTTAAGATGCGGCGGGCAAATGGCCGAGGAATTGCTTCAGCTCCGGCGTCTTTGGCGCTTCGAAAAGCTCATCCGGGGCGCCAATCTCATGGATGCGCCCTTGGTGCATGAAGGCCACCCGGTCGCAGACCTCGCGCGCGAAGCGCATCTCATGGGTCACCATGATCAGCGTCATCCCCGAGGTTGCGAGAGCGCGCACGACGCCCAGCACTTCCTGCACCAATTCAGGATCTAGCGCTGAGGTGATTTCGTCGCAGAGTAGCGCCTTCGGCGACATGGCCAGCGCGCGGGCAATGGCGACACGCTGCTGTTGTCCGCCTGACAGGTTGCGCGGATAGGCATCGAAGCGCTCGCCCAGTCCGACCTTGCTGAGCATCTCGCGGGCGACCTGCTCTGCCTCGTCGCGCGGGACACCCTTCACGACCTGCTGCGCGAGCATGACATTGCGCCCGGCCGTGAGGTGGGGGAAGAGTTCGAACTGCTGGAAGATCATGCCGATCTGCTGGCGCATCTTGCGCAGCCCGGCGGCGCTGTAGTGCAGATCCTCGCCCAGGATGCGGACCCGGCCGGAATTGATCTGCTCAAGCCCGTTGAGGCAGCGCAAAAAGGTACTCTTGCCCGAGCCGCTGCGCCCGATCAGCGCCACGACCTCGCCCTGCAGCACCGACAGTTCGATGCCCTTGAGCACTTCGGTTTCACCGTAGGATTTGCGGAGATGTTCGACGTCAATGAGAGACACTGTATTTTTCCTCGATCCGCCGCGCAGCGATCGACACCGGCCAGCACAGCAGAAAATAGATGATGGCAACGAAGCCGTAGACCTTGAACGGCTGAAAGGTGGTGTTGGCGATGGCGTTCCCGGCCTGGAACAACTCGACGTAACCGATGATCGCAGTCACCGCCGTGGCCTTCATGATGTCGACCAGAAAGCCGACCGTCGGGCCGATGGCGAGGCTGAAGGCCTGCGGCAGCACCACGTAACGCATCTGCTCGACGTAGCTCATCGCAAGACTGGACGAAGCCTCCCATTGCCCGCGCGGCACCGCCGCGACGCAGCCGCGCCATATCTCGCTGAGGAAGGCCGCGCTCCAGGCGATCAGCGCAATCGCCGCTGCGGCCCAGGCGGGCAAAAGCACGCCGAGATAGGCGATACCGAAGAACAGCAGGTAGAGCTGCATCAGCAGCGGCGTGCCCTGAAAGAAGGTGACATAAAGCGCGAGGATACGTTGCATCAGCCGGTTCGACGACATACCCATCATCAGCAGCACCAGTGCGAGCAGGCCACCACCGATGGCGCCCACGACGAACAGCACCAGCGTGTAGCGCGTCGCCAGCAACAGCGACGTGATGATCTGGGGATCGGTGTAACTGATCATGAGTTAAGCCCCCGCGCGACGACCCGTTCGCCGAATGTCATCAGGCTGCGGCGCAGCCCGAAAGAAATCAGCAGGAACAACAGGCTCGAGAAAAAGAAGGTTTCGAACGAGCGGAAGTTCCGCGTCTCGATGAAGGTGGTTGCCCAGGTCAGTTCTTCGACCGCAATAAGCGAGACCACCGCCGAGTCGAGCAGGGCCATCGTCGCCAGCGAGCAGAGCGCCGGCCAGACCCTTGCAAGCGCCGGGACCAGTTGCACATGGTAGAAGGCCTGTGCACCGTTGAAGCCGAGGCTCAGTGCCGCTTCGGTCTGTCCGGGCGGCGTCGCGCGCAGACCTGACTCGACGATTTTCGTGCCGAAAGCCGCGACCATCAGGCACAAAGAGGCGACTGCGGCGCCATACGGATCGAGACCAATGCCGAACCGTGGCAGCGCGAAGAAAATGAAGAACAGGTGGATCATGTAGGGCGTGTTGCGGAAGACCTCGACATAGGCGTTGATCGGCCACCGGCCCCGGCGCGGGCCAGAGGCAAGCGCCCAGCCAAGCAGGATGGACAAGGGGGCCGCCACCACGATGGCCAGAAGCGTCAAGGCGATTGTCCGAGCGGCACCCAGAACAAGGATGTCCCAATAGTCGATTATCCAATCAAATGGCATCGCGGGCTTTCTCTTCCAACGTAAACGTGGTGGCGGTCGGGCTTCAGAAGCCCTCGGGCAGGTCGGTCTTCATCCAGCGGACGGAGATCTCGTTCAGGCGGCCATCGGCCTTCACCTCGGCGATGAAACCGTTGAGGTAATCCAGCATCTGCGTGTCGCCTTCGCGCACGCCGATGTAGCAGGGCGAGCTATTGATCAGGAACTTCGGAACGATCTCACGCGGCAGGTTCGGGTTTTCCATCAGAGCGGCAGCGGTGACGTTGCCGGTGGCAAAGAAATCCACGGCGCCGGCGAAATAGGCGCTGAATCCGCTCGCGCCGCTTTCGAACCGGGTGATCGTCACGTCGTCACCGGTCTTCGCGCTCAGTTCGAGATCCTCGATAGTGCCGGTGGTAACACCCACGGAATACCCTTTGAGATCTTCGGGGCCATTGACCTCGATGTCGGCCGGACCGAAGACGCCGTTGTAGAACGGCGCGTATTGGTCGGAGAAGTCGATGACCTTGTCGCGCTCTTCGTTCTTGCCGAAGCTGGAGATGACGATGTCGACCCGTCCGCTGGTGAGCAGCGGCACACGGTTGCTGCCCACGGCGTTGGTGATCTCGAGCGCGACGCCGAGGTCGTCGGCGATCAGTTGCGCCATCTCAACGTCATAACCGACAAGACCGCCGTCCGGGGCCTTCATGCCGAAGGGCGGGCTATCGGACGGAACGCCGACGCGGATCGTACCGCGCTCGCGGATCTCGTCGAGTGTGCCAGCTTGCACGGCGAATGCGGCAAGGCTTGCTGCGCAGGCCAGCAGGGTAGAGCGGATCAGGGAAAGGGGAGTCATCTGGTGTCACCTCCGTGGACGTCTGCCGTATCGTTTCGTGTCGGACGCGGGCCTGACAGTCGGCCCTGCGTCGCCAGCCAGACAATCCCGATGCCGCGCTGGTGATCCAGCGCTGGGGCTGTCCGGCGCCCCGATGTGACGCAAGTTTAAGCATCCAAGGCACCCCAAATGACAAAAAGTCCTAATTGTTATGCTTTGTAGTAACAAAATGGCATCACATTTCAGGCCCTTTGAGAATCCATCGCGCTTTCCTGCTGCCTCTAGTCCTGCCGTCGCCCTTCCGTCCAGTCCCCCCTACCCGCTCAAATCAACGGAACTGATCCCGTCCCCCAACGCAAAGGGACCAGTTTACTACGGTGCGCCGTGTCCGCTTTGGGCACATGCCCGGGGACGGTCTGCACGCGTGAAGGCAGAGATCCGGCCCGAGTGCAGTCAGTTTCCGTGCAGCCTCCGATCTGGGCCAGTCGCGAGTCGCATGACCTTTGCAACCGTCGAAGCGCTGGCGGCATGGCTGCGTGGCCCCGGTGTCCAAAATGATCGGCATGTGGATCGGCCTCTGATCGGCAGGGCGATCACAACTGAGAATGGCTTTGAGATGCGCGTTCCCACAATCCTCCATACCCCCGCGCTCCGGTGCGGCAGCCTCTGGCGATGGAAGCGGCAGCGCGATCCGTCGCATCGGCACACCGATGTATTGCGCACCGCGTCGCGCAACGCGCCGCGTTCGACGCGCCGTCCGCAGTTCGGGGGCGGGCACGATAATTCCTCGGGAAAGGGGTCCCCCCCCGACAGCCGGCCCCAAACCCCCAGTTCGCGGTCGGCTACAGGTCGCCAAAGCCACTTCGCGCCAACCGCCTCGATCCCGACCTGTGCGACAGCGAAGCAAGGGTCGTCCGGGTGCTGTGAGCCCCCCAAAAAGAACGCCCACTGTCTTCATGTGCAGCAACGACCTGCCGACTCCGGCGAAGCAGGCCGCGATTCTTTGCCTGGGTGGTACCGAAGACCGCCCGCTGATCTTCCGGGCACGCCAATCGAGGTAAACAGCGACTCATTTGCATGCATTTTGAGCATGTAAGAGCAAATATACAGTTTGACATGACATTTAGATACAAATGAAGATGTCTTTTGAGTATCATGACCGCGGTAAGACAAGAAGGACCCCACCATGCCCACGCCGATCCCGCTCGATCTCGCTATCCGAAATGCCAC
The DNA here is from genome assembly GCF_039724765.1 of Sagittula stellata E-37. Classification (NCBI taxonomy): domain Bacteria; kingdom Pseudomonadati; phylum Pseudomonadota; class Alphaproteobacteria; order Rhodobacterales; family Roseobacteraceae; genus Sagittula; species Sagittula stellata. Next base: position 382,119 of record NZ_CP155730.1, read on the forward strand.
CGTCGCCACCAGTCAGGGCGTGGCCCGCATGGACATCGGCGTGGCCGGGGGCCGTATCTTGCAGCTTGGCGTGGTCGGCCCGGCAGAGGAAGAGGTCGATGCGACGGGGCTGATCGCGACGCCCGGCGGCGTCGATACGCATTGTCACCTCGACCAGGTCGAGCCCGGCATGGGCAACGGCGCAGAATCGCTGGCCACCGGGGGCCGCTCGGCATTGGCGGGGGGCACGACCTCTGCGGTCTCTTTCCTTGCGCAGATCCCCGATCACAGCCTGTCGGCGGTCTTCGACGAGAGCATGCGCCGTGGCGAGGCCGCCCGCATCGATTACTCCTTCCACCAGATCATCACCGAGGCCACGCCCGAGATCATGGCCGAGGTGCCGCAGATCATCGAGCGCGGCATCCGCAGCCTCAAGGCATTCCTGACCTACGACGACGCCCGGCTGAACGATGCAGAGTTCCTCGAGGTGCTGGAGACGGCGCGGCGCAGCGGCGCCATGGTCGCCGTGCATTGCGAGAACTATCACGCAATCGCTTGGCTGACGAAGAAGCTGCTGGCGGACGGCCGGTCCTCGCCCAAGTACCACGCCTGGTCGCGACCCAAGGTGGTCGAGCGCGAGGCCACCTACCGCGCCATATGCCTGGCTGAACTGGTCGGCACGCCGATCCAGATCTTTCACGTCTCCTGCGCTGAGGTCGCCGAAGAAATCGCGCGGGCGCAGGCGCGCGGTGTGAAAGTATGGGGCGAGACTTGCCCGCAATATCTCGTGTTGAGCGAGACAGACATGGACCGTCCCGGGCTGGAGGGGGCGGGCTTCATGTGCAGCCCCTCCCCGCGCGCGGTGGAGGATCAGGCCGGACTATGGAATATGATCCGGCGCGGGGTGATCGACGTGATCTCCTCGGACCACTCCGCCTTCAACCTCGAAGGGCCGCAGGGCAAGAAGTCCGGTGGGCCGGACACGCCTTTCAGCAAGATCCCCAACGGCGTTCCGGGCGTGGGCGCACGGATGCCGCTGGTCTTTTCAGAAGGGGTGTCCAAGGGGCGGATCACGCTGGATCATTTCGTCCGCCTGACCGCCACCAATCCGGCAAAGCTTTATGGTCTGGCGCCGCGCAAGGGCGACATCTCCATCGGGTTCGATGCGGACATCGTGCTGTGGGATGCCGAACGCGAGGTGACGCTAGACTCGGCCCTCATGCAACACGCGGTCGATTACAGCCCCTACGAGGGACTCACCGTCAAGGGATGGCCGGTTGCCACCTACCTGCGCGGCACCCTCGCAATGCGCGACGGCGCTGTGCTGGCCCCCGAGGGCGCCGGCATGTTCCTGCCGCGCGACAGATATCCGCTGGGTGCCCCTGCGGACAACGTACCCAACGGGTTCAAGGCCGCCGAGATTCCCTGATCCGGTGGCCAAACAGCCGGCAATGACCGGTACGCTATCACCCCTTTCCCAACAGGAGACTAACGATGACGATGTCAAATGCACGCGCCGGCTGGACCCGACGCAATTTCCTAAAGACGTCCGGCACTGCGCTGGCGGCCACCGCCCTTCCGGCCCCGATGGTCTGGGCGCAGAACATCAAGGACGTAGTCCTGCGGACGACCTCGACAGGAACCGCGGCCGCGAATGCCGTTGCTGCGAAAGCGAAGGAAGACATCGGCGTGACCATCCAGTTCACCGCACTGGACACCGATTCCGTCAACAACCGCGTCGTGACCCAGCCCGACAGCTACGAGATCGCCGACATCGAGTACTTCAGCTGCCGGAAAGTCTTCCCGACCGGGGTCCTGCAGCCGATGGATACCAAGCGGATCAAGTACTACGACGAGATCGTGCCGCTGTTCAAAACCGGCAAACTGACCCCCGACAGCCAGATCGCGCAGGGCACCGCGCCGCACACCGTGGGTTTTGTCGAGGGGCCGGACTCCACCACCTTCGCCGATAGCGAAACCGAGTGGATGACGCTGATCCCGACCACCTACAACGCCGATACGCTGGGCATCCGCACCGACATGATCGACCGCGAGATCACCAGCTGGGCCGACATCATGGACCCCGAGTTCAAGGGCCGCGCGGCGCTGGTGAACATCCCCTCGATCGGCATCATGGATGCGGCGATGATCCTCGAGGCGCAGGGCGTGCTGACCTATGGCGACAAGGGCAACATGACGCGCGACGAGATCGACCAGACCGTCGAGTTCCTGATCAAGGCCAAGCGCGACGGCCAATTCCGCGCGCTGTGGAAGAGCTTTGACGAGAGCGTCAACCTGATGACGTCGGGCGAGGTGGTGATCCAGTCCATGTGGTCGCCTGCCGTGGCCGCCGTGCGCTCTCAGGGGATCCCCTGCGTGTACCAGCCGCTCAAGGAAGGGTATCGCGCCTGGGGTGGCGGCATGGGTCTGGCCCGCGGTCTGGACGGCCTGCAGAAGGATGCGGCCTATGAGTACATCAACTGGTATCTGTCGGGCTGGGCCGGCGCCTACCTGAACCGCGAGGGCTATTACAGCGGCGTGCTGTCGACCGCCAAGCAGTACATGACCGAGAACGAGTGGGGCTTCTGGATGGAAGGCAAGCCCGCCACCGCTCCGATCGTCAGCCCGGAAGGCGTGAAGATGGAAGACGTGGGCGCGGTGCGCGACGGCGGCTCTTTCGAAGAGCGCATGGGCAACGTGGCCTGCTGGAACTCGACCATGGACGAAGACCGCTACATGGTCATGAAGTGGAACGAATTCGTCGCCGCATGATCCGTCCGGGGCCGTCACCCCTGCGGCGCCGGCCCCGATTCCCTTTCGAAACCCAGACACCAGGATGCGCATGCCCCAGAAGGATGTAGAGCTCGTCGGGCTGACCAAACGGTTCGGCTCGTCGGTTGCCGTGAACACCATCGACCTCCAGATCGCCGAAGCCAGCTATTGCTGTCTTCTCGGCCCTTCGGGCTGCGGAAAATCCACCACCCTGCGGATGATCGCGGGCCACGAGGAAGCCACCAGCGGCGACATCCTCGTGCGGGACAAACGGGTGACGCAGCTGCCGCCGTCGCGGCGCGGCACCGCCATGATGTTCCAGAGCTACGCGCTGTTCCCGCATCTGAATGCGCGCGACAATGTGGCCTTCAGCCTGCAGATGCGCGGCGTCGGCAAGGCCGAGCGCCATGCCAAGGCGCATGAGCTTCTGGAACTGGTGGAGATGACCGGCTATCTTGACCGGCGTCCGCACGAGTTGTCCGGCGGGCAGCAGCAGCGCGTGGCACTGGCGCGGGCCCTGGTCAACGAGCCATCGGTGCTGTTGCTGGATGAGCCGCTGTCGGCGCTGGACCCGTTCCTGCGGATTCGCATGCGCGAGGAGCTGAAGCGGATCCAGCGCGATCTGGGCATCACCTTTATCCACGTGACCCACAGCCAGGACGAAGCGCTGGCCCTGGGCGATCAGGTTGTCGTCATGCAGGACGGCGAGATCCGCCAGAGCGGGACCGCCCGCGCAGTCTACGAGACGCCGCAGAACGAGTTTGTCGCGCGCTTCATCGGTGGCCACAACATCCTGTCGTCGGACCGGGGCCCGGTGTCTGTGCGCGCCGACCACATGGCAATCGCCCCCGCTGACCAGGGCGGCCCTGCCGATCAGCGCAGCCTGCACGGCACCGTGGGGGCCGTGGAATACCAGGGCAGCCGCGTGCGCATCACCGTCGACGAGGGCCGTGGCAGCGACCGCCGCCACGTTGTGGAGCTGGGGGACCGCGACTACTTCGCGGCGCCGGTTTCTGCCGGGGCGCCGGTCAACGTCAGCTGGACGGCCGCCGACGAGCATCCGCTGCAGACGGTGGGGGTATAAGATGCAGGCGTCATCCTCGACCTCTTTGCACAGCCGGTTCGACCGGCTTTTGCCCTATCTCCAGATCGCGCCGCTGGCGCTGGTCTTGTTCGTCTTCCTGCTGATCCCGCTGGGTCTGATCGTCGTGGTCAGCTTCTGGGACTACGACAGCTTCCGCGTCATCCCCGCCTTCGTGACCTTCAACTACGCCGAGATGCTGTCCTCTCCCACCATCTGGCGCACGATGTGGAGCACGGTGCAGTTCACCCTGCTGACGCTGGCGATCACCGGGGCCATCGGGTTTTTGGTGGCCTATTACATCGCCTTCTACGTCCGCTCGCCGCTGATGAAGACGATCTTCTTCATGGCCTGCACCATCCCCTTTCTGACCTCGAACATCATCCGCATGATCTCCTGGGTGCCGTTCCTGGGGCGCAATGGGCTGATCAATTCCATGCTGATGGACATCGGCCTGATCGCCGAGCCGCTGGATTTCCTCCTGTACTCGCGCTTTGCCGTGGTGCTGGTCTACGTCTACCTCTTCACGCTTTTCATGGTGACGCCGCTGTTCAACGCCATGGCGCGCATCGACCGCAGCGTGATCGAGGCCGCCGTGGACGCCGGTGCATCTCCCCTGCAGATCATGTTCCGCGTGGTGGCGCCGCTGACCAAAACCGGCTTCGCGATCGGGGCCGTCTTTATCATCACGCTGGTGATGGGCGATTTCGTCACCGTACGACTGATGGGCGGCGGACAAAGCGCGTCGACCGGGCTGCTCATCACCAACCAGATCTCGCTGCTGCAATATCCGGCCGCCTGCGCCAACGCCGTGCTGCTGCTGGTCGTCGTAATGATCGCCATCGGTGGCATCCTGCGCAACGTCGACATCCGGAGAGCGATATGATCCGTCACAGCCCCCTGTCCCGAGTCCTTCAGGTCATCATGTGGCTTTTCCTGCTGTTCCTCTACGGGCCGACGCTGACCATCCTGATCCTGTCCTTCCAGGGGCCGATGGGCGGTCTGACCTTCCCCCTGAAAGACCCGTCGCTGCATTGGTTCGCCTCGCTCTTCGAGGTCCAGCGCGTGGGTGACTTCGGCGGCTCGCTGAAGCGTTCGCTGATCCTTGCCGTGCTGGTCATGTTCGTGAACGTGCTGATCGCGGTGCCTGCCGGCATGGCCCTGCGCAAGGGGTTCCGGGGCAGTCGCGCGATCTTCTGGCTGACCATCGCCAGCCTGATCGTGCCGTCGATCCTGGTCAGCCTGGGCGTCGGGCTTCTGTTCAGCCAGACCGGGTTGGGCACCAAGTGGTACACGAGCGCCTTCGGTGCGCACCTGACCTGGACGCTGCCCTTCGGTGTGCTGATCATGATCGGCGTTTTTGCCCGCCTCAATCCCGCCTACGAAGAGGCGGCGGTCGATGCCGGGGCGACGCGGTGGCAGACCTTCCGGCATGTGACCTTTCCGATCATCCTGCCAAACGTGGTCGGCGTGATGCTCTTCGGTTTCTCGCTGTCCTACGACGAGATGCCGCGCACCGTGCTCGCAGGCGGGGCCTACAACACCCTGCCGCTGGAAATCTACGCCATGACCAACAACGTCACCACGCCCGTGCTTTATGCGCTGGGGTCGCTGACGACGCTGGTGTCCTTCCTCGTGATCGCTCTTGCGCTCACGCTGATGACCCTCGCCCGCCGCCGCACCGGTGGCGGCGCTGCCCTCAGAAAACCGAAACAGGAGTCCTAATCCGTGACAACCACCACTCACAAATCCATCGACCGCCGCCCCGTACCGGACATGCCCAGCAAGTCCTGCGTTTCCGTCTACCGTCTGCCCGGCGGGGGTGGCTTCCTCTGGGGTGTGGCCACGGCACGCGACCTCAGCCTCGACATGCCGGATCAGGCGCGCGACGCCATGGCCGTGATCGATGGATACCTTCAGGACCACGGGCTGGAGCGCAAGGACATCGTGAAATGCGAGGTCGTCACGACCGACCACGACCGCAAGCCTGAATTCGACGCCGTCTGGCAAGAGTGGATGCCCGAGGGCTACGGCCCGGTCCGGTCCTTCGTGGAATCGAAGATGCCCGAGGGCGACCTGGTCGAGCTGATCATCACCGCCGCGCTGCATACCGACGAGGCCTGAGATGTTTCCATCAGACTTCCAACCGGCCCCGGGCCAGTTCCGGCCCGGCGCCATCGGCCATGGCCGCTGCCGCGTCACGCCGAATTACGCGCTGATGCCGCCCGAGGGCGTCATGGACAGCTACCTGCCGCAGTGGGTCGATACCACGGCCCGCTTCCTGGCCGCTCCGCAGCTGGGCGCGCGCTTTGGGCAGGTCATCCTGGAGATGGCGGCCACGGGCGGCACCCGCGGGCGCGTGCGGGACGGCCTTCAGCACCTGTTCTGGGTGCTGGAGGGCGCGGTCATACTGACCGTGGACGATCACGACCCGGTGGAACTGACGCCGGGCGGCTATGCCTTCCTGCCGGCAGGCACCGGGCACAGCGTTTCGGCGTCGGGCGATGCGCCCGCGCGGCTGATGGACATCCGCAAGCCCTATGTCCGGGCAGAGGGCTTTGACGCGCCGCCGGTGATCCTGTCGCATCGCGACACGCTGGAGAAGATCAACCACAACGGCACCATCGGGCGGACGTGGGAACACCTGATGCCCTACGGCGACATGCGTTTCGACTTCGAGGTCAATATCCTGTCCTTCGAGCCGGGCGTGCATTTTCCTGACATCGAGACCCACATCATGGAACATGGGCTTCTGATGCTGGAAGGTCAGGGGCTCTACCTTCTGGATCGCGACTGGCACGAGGTCTGGGAGGGCGATTTTATCTGGATGGGTCCCTATTGTCCGCAGTTCTTCTACCCCACCGGTTGGACCCGTTCGGCCTACATGCTCTACAAGAACGTCAATCGGGACCTCGACTTCTCCCATGCGTGACGCCGGGGATCCCGCCGCCTCGCGGTTTCTGACGCGCATCGAGGCGCTGGCGCGCATATCGGACGAATCCGACTGCCTCACCCGCCTGCCGCTTGGCGAAGGCCAGCGGCAGGCGGGTGAGATGATCGCCGGCTGGATGCGCGAAGCGGGCATGGACTGCCATCGCGATGCCACCGGGAACCTGATAGGCCAATACCCCGCAACCCCGCACGACAACCGCCCTGTGCTGGCACTCGGCTCGCATTTCGATACCGTGCGCAACGCGGGGCGCTTTGACGGCACGCTCGGCATCCTTGCCGCCATTGAGACCGTGCAAGCCCTGCATGACGAAGGGATCGCACTGGACGTGACCCTGCAGGTTCTGGCCTTCGAGGACGAAGAGGGCGTGTGTTTCGGCACAAGTCGCCTCGGGAGCCACGCCTACAGCGGCATGCTCACCGAAGCCGATCTGGCCGCCGAGGGCGCCGGGGGTCTGACGGTCGCCGACCGCTTGCGGGCGGCGGACCTCTCGCCCGAGGCTGCGCTGCGCGCCCGCGCCGCGCCCCCCGATGCCTATGTCGAGCTGCACATCGAGCAAGGCCCGGTCCTCGAAGCTATGGGTGCACCTCTAGCAGTCGTCAGCTCCATCGTCGGGCAAACGCGGCTCTCGGTTACGCTGCTCGGGGCCGCAGGCCATGCCGGGACCGTCCCGATGCGGATGCGCCGCGATGCTTTGGCAGGGGCAGCGGATTGCGTGCTGGCGATCGAGGCTCTGGCAAAAAAGCAGGGCGTCGTCGCCACCGTCGGTCAGCTCGACTGTCGACCCGGTGCGATCAATGTCATTCCCGGCGAGGTAGCCTTTACCGTGGACATGCGCAGCGGCAATCCCGCGCGACAGGCAGTGGCGCGAACCGAGCTGGACCGCGCGCTCGAAGAGATCGCCGGCCGGCGCGGCCTGACGCTGACGGTGGAGCAACTCAGCCATGTCCCGCCCACCACCTGCGACCCCGCGCTGCTGGCGCAGCTCGCGGCGGCGGTTGGCACGGAAGCCCCGATCATGGAAAGCGGTGCCGGACACGACGCCATCGCCATGTCCCGTATCGCGCCAGTCGGAATGCTGTTCGTCGCCTGTCGCGGCGGCATCAGCCACGACCCTGCCGAGCATGTGGAGCCGGCCGATGTCTCCGCGGCCCTTCAGGCGCTGCGGCGCTTCGTCACCGCCTACTCACCCCTCCGAACCTGATGGCGGGCTCAGAGGTCCACGCGAAACCGGTACCGATCCGAGCGGTAGGTCACGATGGCGAACTCGATCGGCAAGCCTTGCCGGGAACGCGCCACGCGGCGCGCGACGAGGACCGGGTCGCTTTCGGTCACGTCGAGATGGGGACAGACCTGCTGGGTCGCGAGGCTGGCCTCGATGTACTCGACCCCACCGACAATCTCGATCCCAAGCTCCGCACGCAGCCATTCGTAAAGCGAGCCCTCGGCAAGCTGTTCGGAGGTGGGCGGCGTCTTGGCCCCAAAGATATCCGGCCGCACCCAAGAGATCGAATGGCCGATCAGGCGCTCGTTGGCTTTGAGCTGGCGCTCGACGTAAAACGGTTGGTCGCCCGAGGGCAGACCCAGGGACTGCGTAGCCTCCAGCGACGCCGGCGCCATGCCGCATCCCAGCACCTGATAGCCGGGCATCATCCCACGACTGCGCATGTCCTCGGCAAAGCCACGGATCTGGTTCACCGGCTGATCGACACGCGTATCGACAACGACGCTACCGATTCCGGCACGGCGCTTGATCAGCCCCTCCTGTACAAGTTGCTGCATTGCGGAACGGGTTGTCGTTCGGCTGACCCCGAACTGCGTGTTTATCTCCGCTTCGGTCGGCAGGGTGGCACCCACTGGAAACTCCCCGGACTCGATCGCCCGTCGGAAGATCTCGGCCAGCTGCAACCATCTCGGGGCGCCATTGCTGACGAGAACAGACGTGCTCCAGTTCATGGGAATGCCTTTGATACTACAGAGGCACAAAGTTTAGCCCGTCCGGACCACGATGTCATCAGTCCTCAGAGGTCTTCCGTCCCGAACGCAGCAAACTTGCCGCAATCACGGGCATTTATCTTGAACGGAACCCTAGAATCTTCGAATGCTGCCTTTGAGCCCTTCCAAGATCGAAGCATTCGCTATATTGTAATTACAAAGGAACAAAGGCATCCAAATGTCACGACTACTCGTTTTCGGTGACGCGAGCTTCGATCAGACGTTTTTCGCGCCGCATATCCCTGCGCCGGACGAAAAGGTGCACTGTTCCGGCTTCGCCGAGGGCTATGGCGGCGTTGCGCTGAACACCGCCATAGCCGCCGCGCGTGCCGGGGGTGAGGTCACGCTCGTGGCACAGGTCGGCACCGATGCGCCCTCTGCGGCACTGGCCGACTACCTTTCGGAGGCAGGCGTCCCGCATCGGCTGAACGCGGCCGACGGTGTGATCGCCCGGGTCACGACACTGGTCGCGACCGATGGCGAAAAACGGCTGCTGCTCTATCCCGGTGTTTCGCTCTACCCCGATCTGGCCTGCGCCGAGGGGCTGTCCCTCGATGGCGTCGCACATGTGCACACCGCGATCTACGGCCCGGCGGGCACGCTCCTTATCGAGCGGGCGCGGAGCGCTGGGGCAAGCTGGTCGCTGGATCTGGAGCCCGCAACCTTCGCCGCGGGCCTTGAGGCCTTGGAGCCGCAGATCGAGGGGGCCGCGCTGCTCTTCGTCAATGATCGCGCCGCAGCGCAGATCGGCGCGGACGCGGTCGATGTCCTCTTTGAAATGGGGGCCGCCGCCGTGCTGCGCACCCGTGGACCGGCAGGCGCGACGCTGTACTGCCCCGACGGGAGTGAGAGTGCAAATGCCTCCTGCCCGAAGGACATGCCGATCGTCGACACCACCGGCGCCGGCGACTGCCTTGCAGGCTGGTATCTGGCGCGACACCTCGCGGGCGCGCCCCCGCAAGAGGCCCTGCGCATGGCGGTCACCGCCGCGACGCGCGCCTGCGGTTTTCCAGGAACACATGCGGGCTATCCCAGCTTGCACGAGATTGAACAGTAAAGGACCCGCCACCGAGATGACTGCACCGATCGTGATGCCCCCGAAACCAAGCGCGCTCGAGACCCTCTTCGAAAAGAAGAAGCCAATCATCGGCGTGATACACCTCGCCGCCCTGCCCGGCGCCCCCTTCTACGACGGCGCTCCCCTGCGCGAGATCTATGCCGCCGCCGTGCGCGACGCCAAGACGCTCGCGGCGGGTGGCGTCGACGGGATCATGATCGAGAACGCGGGAGACATGCCCTTTGCCCGCCCCGAGGACATCGGCTTCGAAACCGTCGCCTTCCTGACCGCCGCGTGTGAAGCCGTGCGCGGGGCGGTCGACACGCCCATCGGCATCACCTGCGTCGCCAACGGCGCCATCCCCGGGCTTGCCGTGGCCAAGGCGGTGGGTGCCCGCTGGGTGCGCGTCAACCAATGGGCCAACGCCTATGTCGCCAACGAGGGCTTCCTGAACGGGGCGGCCTCGGCGGCAATGCGCTACCGGGCACAAATCGCGGCCAAGGATGTAGCGGTCCTCGCGGACGTCCACGTGAAATTCGGAGCCCATGCCATCACCGCCGACCGTACGATCACCGAGCAGGCCACCGATGCCGAGTGGTTCGGCGCTGACGTACTGATCGCGACCGGCCAGCGCACGGGGTCGCCAACACAGCCCGAGGAGGTGCGCCAGGTGCGTGCAGGCACGCATCTTCCGGTCATCGTCGGATCGGGGCTTTCGCCCGAACAGGTTCCGGCTCTGATGGAGGTGGCCGACGGGGCCATCGTCGGTCAATGGCTGAAGGTCGATGCCCGCTGGTGGAACCCGGTCGATCCGGCCCGCGTCGAACGCTTGATGACCGCGATGGACCAGGTGCGCCCGGCATGAGCAACCTCACCGCGGACACGGACGTCTTTGCCTCGGACCCCGAGGCGGGCCAAAGGGCCTGCATCGTCTTCACCGGTACGCGGCAGGACGACCTGCCGGGCATCTACACAGAGGCGCATCGCGCCGCGATCGAGGCGGTTCTGGCCGAACTGATCGCCGAGGGCTGGATCCTTTCGCAGCGCCGCGTGTTCGACGGGACGGCGCCGAAAATCCCGATCGCGCTCGACACCGGGTTCACACACGCCCATGACATCGCGGGGGTCTTCGAGGCCCCGGACCTCGACGCGGCCATCGCCGGCACGGTGCGGCTCGAACGCGCTGGCTGGGCGCGACTGTTCCGCACCGAATGGATAATCGGCCTGCGTGAATTCGCCCCGATCCTCGGCGAAGGCGCGCATGGCGATCACGGCTGGGCCTTTCTTGCGCTCTGGGAATGGAACGACCAGTGGTGCGAGGCGACCCCTGCCGAGCGCAACGAGTATGATCTGGAATGCGATATCGCCTTCCGCGGCGATCTTGCGCATGGCGTTAACATCTCGGGCCGCATGCGGCTCGACCTCGGCCACCACTGGCATCACCTCGGCTACTGGGAAATCGCTGGCCCCGACGTTGCAGATAGCGCCATTCGCGGCCACGAAGCGGTCGCCGACTTCAAATTCACCACATCGCGCCACATCGTCGGCAAGCTGCGCCCGCTCGCCGAGCTGATCCGGCCCCGCCACAGCGAAGGGACCTAACCCCATGTCCACCACCAAAACTGACGCCCCGACCTGCCTCTGGCTGCACTACGCCCGCCCGCGCCCACACTGGTACACGCTCCCCGACGCCGAGCGCACCGAACTGCAGGCACGTTGGAGCGCATTGCGCTCAACGGCCGTCGCCGCAGGTGCCGAAAACCGCGGCCGGTTCCACATCCGCGGCCAGCACGATTTTGAAACCATCGAGACATGGGTGTTCGATGGCTCCGCCGCCGCCTTTGCTCATTGGCAGGCGCTGGTGGATGCGCGTTACAGCGAGTTCTTCGCCTTCTCCAACAACATCGGCCTCGCCTGCGCGCAGAGCGCAGCCTGAGCCCGGCCGGGCCGCGGCCCCTCCTTTCGTGCAGGACCACAATGACCCAGACGATTTCCAACATCGCATCCGACGCCATCCGCGACATCTTCGGGCGCCCCAAGGCGTTGATCGGCATGGTGCATTGCCCCGCCCTGCCGGGCGCGCCGCGCTACAAGGGGGCGGCCCTCGACACGATCTACGACGCCTGCATGCGTGACGCCGAGGCGCTGATCGCCGGCGGCTTTCATGGGCTGATCATCGAGAACCACGGCGACATTCCCTTCTCCAAACCCGAGGACATGGGCCATGAGACCGCTGCCTTCCTGTCGGTGATCACCGACCGGATCCGCCGCGCGCTCGGGGTGCCGCTCGGGATCAACGTGCTCGCCAATGCGCCGATCCCGGCTATTGCCACTGCCGTTGCCGGTGGCGCGGCGTTCATTCGGGTGAACCAGTGGGCCAACGCATATGTCGCCAACGAAGGCTTCATGGAGGGCCGCGCCGCCGAGGCCATGCGCTACCGCGCCGCGCTGCGCGCCGACAACGTGAAGATCTTCGCCGATAGCCACGTGAAGCACGGCGCCCATGCCATCACCGGCGACCGCACGATCGAGGAGCTGACCCGCGATCTCGCCTTCTTTGACGCCGATTGCGTCATCGCCACCGGCAACCGCACCGGCGACAGCGCCGCAACCGACGAGATCCGCACCATCGGCGATGCCACTCACCTGCCGGTTTTGGTCGGCTCTGGCGTCACCGAGGGCAACGTGCGCGAGATCCTCGGCCTGACCAATGGCGTCATCGTCGCCTCGTCGCTCAAGGAAGGCGGCGTCTGGTGGAACCCGGTCGAACCGGCGCGGGTGGCGTCCTTCGTTTCGGTCGCGCAAGAGGCGCTCGAGGCATGACGCAGGCGCTCTCTGACCGCATCCTCGCAGAAAACGCCGAGGTTTTTGACGCCATGGTCGGGCACCGCTTCGTGCGCGATGTGGCGGCCGACACGCTGACCGCCGAGGCCTTCGACCGCTACCTGCAGATCGAAGGCGATTTCGTCGAGACCGCCATCGCCATCTTCGGCTACGCGGTGGCCAAGGCCCCGGACATCGCGGCGAGGCGCAAGTTGATCGCGGTGCTGGACGCGCTCGCCAACGAGCAGATCGCCTATTTCGAGCGCGTCATCGAGGCCCGCTGCATCACCTTCGAGTCGGCACTGCGCAGCCACCCGGATGTTGTGGCCTTTGGTGGCGGCATGCTCGAGATCGCCCGCGACGGCAGCTACTCCGAGATCCTCGCAGCGATGTTCGCCGCCGAATGGATGTATCTGACGTGGAATGACCAGGTGGCCGCCGACATGCCGAGCGATCCTGATCTGCGCCATTGGGTCGACATGCATGTCTCCGAGGGTTTCCGGCACGGCGCCCATTGGCTGAAGGACAGTCTCGACGCGCTCGGCACCGAGCTTTCTGAGCAGGAAAAGGCACGGTGCTCCGAGATCTTCGGACGTGCACAGCAGCTCGAAATCGACTTCCACAGCGCGGTCTACGTCGATGAAGCGTAGCCTCAGGAGCTTGGTAAGGCGGGCATGGCGAGACCCTGTTTCGGCCGGACCAACCTTGCCAGCGGAACCCAGAAATATCTGGCGTCTACCTATTCCTGTCTTGCTGAGCTAAGGAATACCGCGCGGGAAGTGGTGAGCATCGCGAGCGCCTTGCCTTCGTTGAGCACCCGTATGACCTCCGCATCCCGCTGCTGCAGATGCGTTACCATGGCGTTGTGGTGCAATGCCTCCGCCAGATCGCACACCTCGACGCCTTTCCCGTCAGCAGTGACAGCGGTCACGGGAGCTTGTGGGCAGGCGCGCCTGCATAGGGCAGCAAGGCTTGATGGCGCATGCCGTCGGCTGTGACCGTGGCGATATCCTGATCCGGGTCGACCTGCCTCAGGAGGTCCGGCAGCATCGGTGCGTCGCCGAAATTGCTGGAATGACCTCGACCGCCCGGATCTCCAGTGTTTCCTCATCGATTCCAAGGTAGGTCTTGCGCCACACGCGCCGCTTCGAGCCGCCATGCTTGCGGCTGTGCCACTCGCCTTCGCCCTCCACCTTGATGCCGGTGCTGTCTATGAGCAGGTGCAGCGCCCCCTTTTCGAAGCAGTCTGGCGCGGTGTCGGATGCTGACATGTATCCGGCCTCACAATGCGGCCATCGTCATGCCACGGGCCCGCCTAGTGTTCGCAGATCAGGCTCTAAATCGACGCCGCGTGCTCGGAGGCACTTTGTTGCAGGCTGATGCCTCTGATCCCGTCTCGCGACCGTTGCGCCAAGCCGCTCCCAGCCCTCCTCCGCTCCGACGTCTCGCAGCCACTGGCCGGCTTGCCCCGCCATTGCCGGAGCCCGGTAATTCTCTCCGCTTTTCATCAAGGCCCACACGATCCGCGCCATTTTGTTGGCCAGCGCCACGCGGACCAGCATCTGCGGCGCGCGCTCCAGAATCCGAGCCCCAGCCAGGCCGCGCAGTCCCATCCTTTCCGGAACACCTGCGGCGGCGGCGCAAGCGTGGCGATGGCTGTGGCAATCAGCTGGCCGATGCCGGGGATCGTCATGAGACGGCGGGCGACCACATTTTCCTTGGCGCGCCAGTCGATCTCGGCAACCAGGGTTTCGATCTGCCCGTCGAGCTGCGCGAGCGTGGCAGTCAGGATCTGCAGGGAGGCCCGCGCCGCTTCCGGCAGATCCGACCCTTCGCCGGCGACCACCACGACCAGGCGCTGAACATTCGTCGAGCCCTGCGGCACGACCCAGCCGTACTCGCCCAGGTGACCGCGCAGCGCGTCGATCGCCCGGGTGCGCTGCCGGAAAAGCAGTTAACGCACGCGGAAGACGCTGGCTGCCCCCTGCGTTTCCTCGCTCTTCAAGTGCACGAAGCGCATGCTCGGACGCTGGGTCGCCTTGCAGATCGCTTCCGCGTCGGCTGCATCGTTCTTCTGCCGCTTCACGAAGGGTTTCACATAGGCCGGCGGGATGAGCCTGATATCGTGACCGAGCTTGGAAAGCTCGCGCCCCCGGAAATGCGCGCCGCCGCAGGTTTCCATCGCCACCAGACGGGGCGGCAGCTTGGCAAAGAACTCCAGCACCTCGGCCTGTCGGAGTTTCCTGCGCAGGACGGCAGCGCCCCTGGTGTCAGCGCTGTGGACCTGGAACACATTCTTCGCCAGATCGAACCCGACCGTGATAATCTCCGATATGACCGCCTCCAGAATTGGATTCTTGAGATCCCACCTTGGCACCTCGATGCCGTCGGCGGGCGGTTACATCATCAACGCCAGTTTGTACCATCATCGCAATATTGTCCCGCCAGCTCAATGACCGTGCAGGAAGCAGGCAGCCGACTGGTCGCTGCGCTCGTCGAGCCGGATCAGCGGCGGGCGCGCCGCGCTGCAGGCATCGAAACGTTTCGGGCAGCGGCTCTCGAACGGACAACCGGCAAGATCCGCAGTGGTGGAGGGCACTTCGCCCTCGAGCCGGGCATGCGTGCGTCGGGCGCCGGGTCGCAGCGGCAGCACCGCCGACAGCAGTGCCTGTGAGTAGGGATGCTGCGGGCTGTGGAATACTTCATCACCCGTGCCCTGCTCGACGATGGTGCCGCGATACATCACCGCCACCCGGTGCGCGATGCTGCGCACGATGCCCAGATCGTGGCTGATGAACAGCAGCGCGAGGTTCAGCTCGGCCTGCAGCTCTTTCAGAAGGTTCACGATCTGCGCCTTGATCGACACGTCGAGTGCCGAGGTCGCCTCGTCGCACACGATGAGGTCGGGCTTGGAGGCCAACGCCCGCGCCATGGCGATGCGTTGCGCCTGCCCCCCGGAAAATTCATGCGGCCAGCGTCCGGCGCTGTCCACCGGCATGCGCACGAGCGTCAACAGGCGCTGCACCTCCTCGGCGACCTGCACCGACGTCAGCTGCGGACGGTAGTTGCGGACCGGCTCGGCGAGGGCATCGCCGATGCGCTTACGCGGGTTCAGCGAGCTCAGCGGATCCTGGAAGATCATCTGCACCTGCTTGTTGTACGCTTGCCGGCGCCCCCGGCCGAGCCCGTCGATGCGGATGCCGTCGAAGCGGATGGCGCCGTCCGAAATGCCCTGCAGCCCGACGACACATTTGCCCAGGGTGGACTTGCCACAGCCGGACTCGCCCACGAGCGCGAGCGTCTCGCCGCGCGCGATGCTCAGGCTCACACCGGTCAGCGCCTTGACGGAACGCGGCGCGGCGAAGGGGTGCGGCTTGCGCAGTGGGTAGTCCTTGAAGATCTGCTGCAGTTCCAGGATCGGGTCTTGGCGGTTCATGCGCGCGCCTCCGTACAGGGATTGTGGCAGGCGGCGCACTGGCCGGGGGAGATCTCCATCGCGGGGGGCATGGTCTGCACGCAGGCGGCGACGGCGCGGTCGCAGCGCGGTTGGAACGGGCACCCCTGTGGCAGCCGGGCAAGATCCGGCACCTGCCCGGGGACATGGTGCAGCGGCGCATCGTCCCGCTCGCGCGGATCGGTGGGATCGGGCACCGCTCGCATCAGCGCCGCGGTGTAGGGATGGGCCGGCACCGCGAAGAGCGCGGCGACCGGCGCCGTCTCGACCACGTGGCCCGCGTACATCACCACCACCCGGTCGGCGAGCGCCGCCACAACGCCAAGATCATGGGTGATCATGACCATCGAGCTGCCGCGCTCCCGCCGCAGCGCCCGCAGCAGGTCGAGGATCTGTGCCTGCACCGTGACATCGAGCGCGGTGGTCGGCTCGTCGGCGATGATCAGCTCGGGATCGCAGGCCAGCGCGATGGCGATGGTGACGCGCTGGCGCATCCCACCGGACAACTCGTGCGGATACTGGCCGAGCCGCTTTTCCGGATCCGACAGGCCGACCTGCCGCAGCAGGTCGATGGCCCACGCCCGGCGTTCGCGCCGGGACAAAGCGGTGTGCAGCTTCAGCGGCTCGGTCAGCTGGTAGCCGATTGACAGCACCGGGTTCAGAGAGGTCATCGGGTTCTGGAAGATCATGCCGATGGCCCGCCCGAGCCGCCCCCGCTGCTCGCGCGCGGTAGCGGTGAGCACGTCGGCACCGTCATGCAACACGGCGCCGCTGATCCGGGCGTTGGCCGCGTCCAGCATGCCGGTGATCGCCGAAACGGTGACGGATTTTCCGCAGCCGGATTCTCCGACGATGGCCACGGTCTCGTCGCGGGCGACGGAAAAGCTGACGCCGCTGGCGGCGTGCAGCGGGCCGCGCGGCGTGTCGAAGGTGACCGAAAGGTCCTGGACATCGAGAAGGGTCATGGGAGGTTAGCGGTCCTGGTGCTTCGGGTCGAAATGGTCGCGCAGCCCGTCGCCGATCATGTTCACGGCAAGGATGGTGAGGGTCAGCGCGGCGGCCGGCGCGAAGATCGCCAGCGGCTTGAGCTGCCACAGCGCCCGCGCGTCGGACATGATGTTGCCCCACGAGGGGATAGAGGGCGGCGTGCCGGCCCCGATGAAGGTGAGGATGGATTCCGTCACCATCGCCGATGCGCAGATGAAGGTGGCCTGCACCGACAGCGGCGCCAGCGTGTTGGGCAGAACATGGCGGAACATGATGGCCCGGTCGCTATTGCCGGCCAGCCAGGCGGCATCGATGAAGGCGGTCTCGCGCAGGCTCAGCGTGACGGAGCGCACGACGCGCACCATGCGCGGCATCTCCGCAAGGCTGATCGAGGCGATCACCGTGCCGAGCCCGCCCCCCGACACCGCCGCCAGCGAGATCGCGAGCAGCAGCGAGGGGATGGCCATGAGCCCGTCGGTGATGCGCATCAGAATCGGATCAAGGGCGCGGATGAACCCGGCCGCGAGCCCCAGCGCGCCGCCGATCAGCGTGGCGATCACCGCCACCGACAGCCCGACCAGAAGCGACACCCGCCCGCCATAGACCAGCCGGGCCCAGAGGTCGCGGCCCATCATGTCGGTGCCCAGCAGGAACTCGGTCGAGGGCGGTCGCAGGCGGGTGGCAGGCGAGATCTCACCCGGATCGTGCCATGTCAGCAGCGGCGCGCAGATCGCCACCAGCACGATGGCGACAAGCAGCCCGCCGCCGATGCGAAGCTTGGCCGAACGCGGCACCAGCCGCGACAGCCCGCGGAACGGGGCGAGGGTAAGGGAGGAGGCGTTCACAGGCGAACCCTCGGATCAAAGAGCCCGTAGGCCAGGTCGAGCACTAGGTTGATGCCGACGTAGACGAAACTGAAGAACAGCACGATTCCTTGGATCAGCGGGTAATCACCGCGCAGGATCGCGTCGATCAGCAGCCGTCCCAGGCCGGGAATGGCAAAGACGCTTTCGGTCGCGACGGCGCCGCCAATGAGCAGGGCGATGCCCATGCCGATCACCGTGGACACCGGCAGCGCGCAGTTGCGCAGCGCATGCACGAAAAGGATCTTCATGTCGGAACAGCCCTTCGATCGGGCGGTGCGGATGTAATCCTGTTGCAGCGCCTCGATCATCGCGGCCCTGGTTGTGCGCGCGATGAGCGCGATGTACGAGGTCGACAGCGCGATGGATGGCAGCGCGATGCTTGCCAGCCAGGGGCCGAAGCCGTCCTCAAGTGGGGCGTAGCCCTGCACCGGCAGCAGGCGGAGCTTCAACGCGAAGACATAGGCGACGCAGTAGCCGACCACGAAGACCGGCACCGAGAAACCGATGATCGAGATCGCGCCGATGCCCCGTTCCAGCAGCGAGCCGGGGCGCCAGGCGGCGAGGATGCCGGCCGGGATCGCCACGATCACGGCGATTAGCGTGGTGAAGACCATCAGCGAAAGAGTCGGCTCCATCCGTTCGAGGATCAGCGCGAGAACCGGCTGCCCGGAGAACAGCGAGGCTCCGAAATCACCGTGCAGCACGCCGCCGAGCCACGTGACGAACTGCTCCGGCAGCGGCCGGTCGAGGCCGAGGTTGGCGCGGATGCGCGCGATATCGGCGGCAGAAGCCTGGTCCCCGGCGAGGACTGTCGCCGGATCTCCCGGCGACAGGTGAAGCAGGGCAAAGACGGTCAGCGCCACGATCAACGCGACGATGCCCCCCGAGCCCAGCCGTCTTGCGATGAGCATGGCCATCAGTTGGGCTCGATCCCCCAGAACAGCGGCAGGGGCGCCGGCTGCATGTTGGCGATGGCATCGCTGCGCCACGCCTGCTGGAACAGGGTGAACCCGGCAAGCCCGAAGACCACGGTGTCCATGGCGGCGGCGTTGATCTTCTCAGCGGCGGCGAATTCGGCCTCCGGCGTTTCAGCAGCGTACCATTCGGCGATGCCGGCCTGCACCTCGTCGTTGCTGGGCCAGCCGAACCATGCGTCGTCACCATTGGCCTGAAGGCCGATGTAGGCGGCGGGGTTCACCGTGTCGGTGCCCGAATGCGAGGTGTGGAAGATGTTCCAGCCGCCCTCGGCGGCGGGCGCCTTGCTCTGGCGGCGGGCCTGGATGTTGCCCCAGGTGGTGGCGACATACTCGACCTCGAAGCCCAGGTCTTCCATCAGCCCGGCAGTGACGTCGCCGATGGCCTTGTTGGCGGGCAGGTCCTGCGCCACCATCACCGTCAGCGTAGTGCCGGCCAGGCCCTTGTCCGCGATGATCTGCCGCGCGCTCTCGAGATCGGGCTCGGTCATCACCAGCTCGGAGCCCACCTCGGTGTACAGCGGCGTGCCGGGGGTGAAGTAGCTATACATGTACTGCCAGTAATCAGGCTTATCGCCGACCACCGAGATCGAATAGTCGCTCTGGTTCATCGCCATTGCCACGGCACGGCGCACCCCGACGTCGTCGAAGGGGGGCTGCGTGTGGTTCAGGCGCACCGCCTGCACCACGCCGAGCGGATCGGACACGCCGGTTTCGACGTGGGGACTTGCCTCGAGCAGCGGGGCAAGATCGGGCAGGGGCTTCTCCAGCCAGTCCACCTCGCCGGTGGTCAGCGCGTTCACCGCGGTGGCGGCGTCGGGAATGGTGATCCACTCCACGCGGTCGAAGTTCATCACCTTGCCGCCGGCAAGCCAGCTCGACGGTTCCTCGCGCGGGACGTAGCCGTCGAACTTCTCGAAAACGGCCATTGCGCCGACCTGCCATTCATCGGCGACGAAGCGCATCGGGCCGCTGCCGACGTATTCGGTGATCTGTTCGAAGGGGTCGGTGGCCGCGATGCGGGCGGGCATGATGAAGGCCACCGGCGCGTTGGCCTTGCCGAGCGCGAAGCGCATCTTCGGGAAGGGTTCGTTCAGGTGCCATTCGAAGGTCTTTTCGTCGACGACGACGAGGCTGTCCTCAACGGCCGCGATGCGCAGGCCCATCACGTCGCGCTGTTTCCAGCGGTCGAGGCTGGCGACCACATCCTCGGCGGTGACGGGGGTGTCGTCATGGAACGTCAGCCCGTGGCGCAGGGTGAAGGTCCAGACAAGCCCGTCTTCCGAGACGCTGTCGCTCTCGAGCATCTGCAGCTGCGGCGCAAGGTTCTCGTCGACGCCGTAGAGCGTGTCCCAGACCATCATCGCGGCGTTCCGCACGGTGTAGGCGGTGCCCCAGATCGGGTCGAAGTTGCTCAGGTCGCCGTCGGGAACGAAGCGCAGCACGTGTTCGTCCGATTGCGCCAGGGCCGGGCCGTGTGCCGTGAGGGTCAGCAAGCCGGCGAGCGTGGCACTCTTGAGGAAGGTTCTTTTTCGCAAGGGGGTCTCCATGATGTCGGGGTCGCTGTTCCGGCTCTTCGTTGGATGCCGGTCGGGCCGCGTCGCAGGACGCTTCGGGCCCGCACAAGTTTCGAGAGCTTTCCGGGCATTTGAAGTGACAATATACTTTTATCGCGAGTTTATAGCTTCAAAAGGAGAAAGGCGCGGGTTTGCGCCCAAGTATTCAGCAAAATAGTAGGTTGATTTGCGCTTTGGGAGGAGGCGTTTGAAGAATCACCCCCATCAAGCCGATATTGTCGTCGATGTTCCGAGGGTTTCAGGCTTTGGCGCATCAAATATAATATTATTACGCTAAATTGGTTGACCGGCAACGCGACGTCCCGGCCTGATCACGGAACGGAGACCCATGAACGCTTCCTACCACAGCTTCGATACCGCCCATGCGCAGATCCGCGAGGCGTTGTTGGGCCAATCGGCGCTCGGGCTGAAGGTCCCTTTTCCCGTTGTGCTTCAGGCGATAGCCTCGATCTCGGCTCTGCCGGGGGCCGGGAAGCGGTTCACGATGACGATGCGGATCCGGATTTCGGGGGTCTGACGGTCGGGGGTGGGCCATCGATGCGCCATCGGTCCGAGCGGCAATGGCGAACGGACATGATCCGCTCCCCGAAGAGCTTCAGGCAATTCATCCCTTGGCCAGCAGGGCATTGCACAGCAATGTCCCGAGAGGCTGAGCTTCGACCCGACTTCGGACATGGTAGCGGGCCCCCTTCTTCCAGAGCGCCCTGCCGAGGTGTCGCGTCGCGCGCAGCATCTCGTTTCGCGCCAATGCTGCGGGGCAGTCTTCTTTCCAGGCGCGGCCGTTTCGGCGGATCGGTATGACGGCATCGGCGCCGTGCTCGACGATGGCGGTGTGGCATCGGCGTGTGTCGTATGCGCCGTCCGTTGCCCGGCAGGGTCATGCGTCGCACGATCCCGAGAGGGGGCCGTGACGGTGGCGATCTCCTCGCCCTCGGGAATTTGCGACAGCAGGTCTGGCAGCAGGGGGCTGTCGCCCTGGCGGCTTGAGGTGAACTCGACCGCGCGTATGCCGCCGGTTTCCGTGTCCATGGCGATGTGAACCTTGCGCCATTGCCTCCGGCGGGAGGAGCGATGCTTCCGGGCCGGCCATGCGCCATCGCCACCGAACGTCACCCCCGTGCTGTCCGCTGCCCGGCCGTGCATCGCGCGGTGATGTCACGAGAGGGGATAAGCAGGTTCAAGGGCTTGCCCGAGCGGCGACAGGGGATCTGACCCCGATCCGCGCTTGCCGTCGGCACAGCGCCGAACAGTCCGGAGCCGGCCAGTCGCGCCCAGCCATCCGGATCGGGCTCTCGACCGGCCCGACCGTCTGCCGCAGCGGAAGGCCGAACAGGCCGGGGCTCCGCCCGTTCAGGGCTGAAACGATCCCCCGGATCGTTGCCGAGACGCCCCTCACCCTCCAGCGTCAGGCAGGTTTGGATCGCGGCGTCCGAGAACGTCTCGGGCCGCCCCCGTTTACCGGTCTTTCCGGCGTGCCGGACCGTGTCGGGATCAAACCAGACCGAGAGCGAACCCCGCCGGCGCAGCGCAGTGTTTTATTCGGACCAGTCCGTCGTACGATAGCGGGTGGGAGAGGGCCTCGGCATGACACCGATCCAACGCACTGGATTCCTATAGTGAATCCTCATC